>JBKKBU010000088.1:0-13930 GCA_046713755.1 Mycobacteriales bacterium | reverse complement strand
GTTGACGGCGTAGTCCCCGTGCTCGCGCACCTTCGGCCGGTCGACGGTCACCACGGCCGGCACTTCGACCGCGAGCTCCCCGGCCCGGACGGCCTCGGCAACGGCAGTCCGCACCGCCTCGGAGAGCTGCGTCGGGGTCACCTGACGAGGCTATCTCCCGTCCGCACCTAGGATTCCGGCAAGACCGACAAGCCGACCAGCACCCCTGACCGATGGAGCACCCGCACCGTGATGTCCAAGCGCACCTCCGGAGACGCGGTCCGTCGCGCCCAGGCCGCCCAGATCAAGAAGCCGTTCCCGTGGAGCACCATCGCCGGTGGCCTGGTCCTGGTGGGCTTCCTCGGCGGCATCCTCTACTACGCGGCCACCAACGTCGGGGCCGACGCGCCCTCCCCCATCAAGGACGCCGACGCGAAGTTCGACGGCCTGATCAAGGCCGACATCAAGGACCTCACGCGCAACCACAAGGGCGGCATCCTCGGCTTCAAGCAGGACCCGCCGATCGGCGGGGACCACAACGGCACCTGGCAGAACTGCGCGATCTACACCGAGCAGATCCCGAAGGAGCAGGCGGTCCACTCCCTCGAGCACGGCGCGGTCTGGGTCACCTATCAGCCCGAGCTGCCAGCCGCCGACGTGAAGAAGCTCGTTGACGCGGTCGAAGGCAACCCCTACGCCCTGCTGTCGCCCTACCCCGGCCTGAAGACCAAGGTCAGCGCCCAGGCCTGGGGCCGGCAGCTGACGTTCGCCAGGGCCGACGACGGCAAGATCGAGGAGTTCGTCAACACCTACGCCGACGGACCGCAGCGGCCCGAGCGGGCTGCCTGCTCGGGTGGCGTCAGCACCACCGGGAACATCCCCACCGGCGGCGCCCAGGCTCCTCCGGCCACGGCCCCCACCTCCCCGACAACCGGGGCGCCTGCGACCGGCGCACCGGGCTCCGGCGCACCGTCGCCCAGCAGCTAGGCCTCCGGAAGCCCGGCGAGGCGACGCACGGTCGCGATGAGCTCGTCCGGGTCGAAGGGCTTGGTGAGGTAGGCGTCGACGCCGAGCCGGTCACCGCGCTGGAGGTCGGCCTCCTGCGCGCGCGCTGACAGCAGCACGACCTTGACGCCCGCCGTCTCCGGGTCGGCTCGCAGCCGCGACGCGGCCTCCCAACCGTCCATGCGCGGCATCATGATGTCGAGCGTGATCACGGCCGGGTCGACGTCCTTGACCTTGTCCAGGCAGTCCTGGCCGTCGACGGCCGTCGTCACCTCGAAGCCCTCGAGCTCGAGGTTGACGGTGATGAGCTGGCGGATGACATCGTCGTCGTCGACCACGAGGACGCGACCCAGGCTGCTCGACATGGGCGGAGGCTAGCGGGCCTCGCGGCCGAAGGCACCTCTGGGGCCTGACTGCTAACCTCGGCAGCGCCCGAGCCCCCGTAGCTCAGGGGATAGAGTGCTTCCCTCCGGAGGAAGAAGCGCAGGTTCGAATCCTGCCGGGGGCACCCAGATCTAGCCCAGCGACCAGCCCAGACCTGACACGCGACGTCAGGTCATGCTGAGCACGGCGCGCACCGCGACGTAGCCGGCGACCACGACGAGAAGGACCGCGAAGGCCCGGGTCAGGGTGGCTGGATCGGTCCGGTCGGACACCCGCTTGCCGGCGTACGAAGCCGCGACGGCTGCCGCCGTGAAGGGCACCACGACACCCCAGACGAAGGAGTCGTGGCTCGCGCGAGCGGCAAGAGCCACCCCGCAGTTCAGCGCGATGACGACCAGTGACGTGCCGACCGCCACCGGCATGGCCACACCGAGCAGCACGACGAGCGCGGGCACCACCACGAAGCCACCGCCCACGCCGAGGAAGCCAGTCAGGAAGCCGATCACGAGCCCGGCAGGCGCCAGCCGGAGCAGGCCGAGTCGGCGACCGGCCGTGCGGTCGTGCGTGCGGGTCAGCGTCGTCGCATCGGTGCCGTGCCGTGTCGAGCCGACCGGCGCCGACGGCTCGGCCGCCGGGGCTGCTCCAGCCGGGTGCTCCGGCCGCGCTCGCAGGAACATGCCAGCCGCGGCGACCAGCATGAGGGCGGCGAAGGCGAGCAGCAGCAGGTCAGGGTCGACAGTCCGATTGAGCCTGGTGCCCAGGACCGAGGTCGGCACCCCAAAGGCCGCAAGCACCAGGCCCTCACGCCACCGCGTCTCGCCCGCCCGGGCGTGCGCGACGCTGGCCGCGGCGGCCGTGATGCCGACGATGACAAGGCTGCCGGTGGTGGCCTCCTGCGCGGTGAGTCCCAGCGCGAAGACCAGCACCGGGAGGGTGAGAATCGACCCGCCACCGCCGAGCGCGCCGAGGGCCAGACCGATCAGGACGCCAAAGCCGACTGCCGTCGCTATCAGCACCTGCGGCTCCTGGTCACGCGACCCGGCCGGGCGAGCCGTCGGTCATCACCATCGGTAGGCCGGCCGCCGCCCACGCGAGCATCCCCCCGGCCATGTTGGTGATGTCGACGCCGGCGCCGGACAGGTGGTCCGTCACCTGACCGGACCGATTGCCCGACCGGCACACGCAGACCACCGGACGGTCCGTGGGGACGGCACCGAGGTCGAGCCGGCTCATCGGCAGGTGGGTCGCTCCGGCGGCGTGACCGGCTGCCCACTCCTCGTCCTCCCGGACGTCCAGGAGCAGGACGTCGCCCGTCGCAGCCTGGGCAGCGGCGGTGCGGACGTCGATCTCGGAGCGGGGTTGGGTCATGGATCAGTCCTTATCGTGAGTGCCGGACGGGAGAAAGGCCGGCGGGCAGGCTGCCCGGGGCGGCGGCAGAGACGGCGTAGTCGCGGCCGTGGAAGTCGGCCGTGACAGCGAAGCGGTCGCCGCGCACGAGGGTGTGACGGTGCTCGACAGGACGACCGTGCAGGCAGCCGGTGCGCTCGACCGACAGCAGGGCCACCCCGGCGGGGACCTGCAGCAGCGCCCGCTCGCCACGGCTGGCAACGACGGCACGGACCTGCTCCCGGCCGCCGGTCAGGCGGATCGCGCAGTGCACCAAGAGCTCGTCGTAGAGCGCGGTGTGGGTGAAGTCGACGTCCGACAGCGGAGCGGCCAGCTCGGCCGGCAGCCACACCCGGTCGAGAGCCAGCGGCTCGTCGCCGGCCAGCCGCAGTCGCTCCAGGAACACCAGGGGGGTGGACTCCTCGAGCAGCAGCCGCCCGGCGATGAGGCCGTCACGACGCACCTCGAGGGCACGCACGACCGAGCGCTGGTGCAGGCCGGTCGCCTCGACGGCCGCGAACAGGCTCGTCATCGCACCGAGGGGCTGCTCGACCTCGACCGGGGCCAACCTGGGCTTGCGGCCCCGGGCCGCCATGACCGTGCCCTCGCTGCGGAGGTGCCGCAGGGCCTCGCGGACAGTGTGCCGACTGACGCCGTACTCCTCCACCAGGCTGAGCTCCCCGGGGAAGGCGTCGGCGAACTCGCCGTCGGCCAGCCGAGCACGCAGGTGTGCGAGCAACTGCAGCCACAGGGGATCGCGGGCCGTACGGTCCAGCCGCCGCACCACTTGCCCATCCAGAGTCACGGAACTAATGTACGGACATTAGCCAGCCCCGACAAGTCACGAGGAGCCAGCGTGCGGGTCGACATCATCGAGACCCCCGAGCTCGGGGACCGCAGTTACGTCGTGAGCGACGGGACCTGCGCCGTCGTCATCGACCCGCAGCGCGACATCGACCGGGTCGAGGCCCTGGTTGCCGAGCTCGCCGTCTCGATCACCCTCGTGCTCGAGACCCACCTGCACAACGACTACGTGACCGGCGGCCATGCACTGGCCAGGCGAGCGGGCGCGACCTATGTCGTGGCCGGCCGTGACGACGTGGTCTTCGAGCGGTGCGCCGCGCACGACGGCGACACGTTCACGGCCGGCACGATGAGCGTGCGGGTGCTGGAGACACCCGGGCACACCGACACCCATCTGTCGTACGTCATCAACGACCACAGTGGGCGACCCCCGGCGGTGTTCACGGGCGGATCGATGCTGTTCGGCAGCGTCGGCCGCACCGACCTGCTCGGCGCCGACCGCACCGACGACCTGACCCGCAAGCAGTGGCGATCGGCGCGTCGGCTCGCTGCTGCCCTGCCGGACGAGACAACGGTGTTCCCCACCCACGGCTTCGGCAGCTTCTGCTCGTCGGGGGGCGCGAGCGGCGCCACCGAGAGCACCATCGGCGTCGAGAAGCGACACAACGACGCCCTCACGACCGACGACGAGGATGCCTTCGTCGCCCTCCTCGTCGCCGGCCTGACCGGGTATCCCGCGTACTACGCCCACATGGCGCCGCTGAACGCCCAGGGGCCGGACGTCCCGGACCTCTCCCCCACGACCACCCTCGATCCCGCCGAGCTCGCGGCCCGGCTGCGGACCGGCGAGTGGGTCATCGACCTGCGGTCCCGCTCGACCTACGCCGCCGCGCACCTGGCCGGCACCGTGTCGATCTCGCTCGAAGAGCAGTTCTCCAGCTACGTCGGGTGGGTCATCCCGTGGGGTGCCCCCATCACGCTGATCGCCGAGACGCTCCAGCAGATCGCCGAGGCGCAGCGCCAGCTGGTGCGGATCGGGATCGACCACCTGGCCGGGACCGCCGCCGGCGAGCTGCCTGGCCTGGCACCGGGCATGCCGGTGCGGTCCTACCGCCGGGCCACCTTCGCCGACGTCGCCGCCGACCCGCATGCGGTCGTCCTCGACGTCCGGCGCGCCGACGAGGTCGCCAAGGGGCACCTCACCGGAGCTCGCCACATCCCCCTGCCCGAGCTGCTCGGCCGCCTCCACGAGGTGCCGCACGGCAAAGTCTGGGTGCACTGCGCCAGCGGGCTGCGGGCCGGTATCGCCGCCAGCCTGCTGGATCGGGCGGGACACGACGTCGTGCACATCGACGACGACTACGACAACGCTGGGAAGGCCGGCCTGCCGCTGTCGTAGCGGTCGAAGCTGCCAGCGGTCGTCGCTGTCAGAAGGGAATGCGGGCGTGGTGCGCACCGCGGAGCAGCTCGCCCCATCGGCCGATCCACGTACGGAACCGGTCGAGCGTCAGCTCTCGCTTCATCGGGGACTCCAGGCGTAGCAGGGTCGAGGAACCTGTGCCGCGCGGGTCGGACGACCGGGGCGACGGAGTTCAGACTCGACAGAGGCCGTCGTCGACGACCGTGAGCGACATGGCCAGCAGGCAGCGGCAGATGACCTGCGCGCTGGCGACCTCGATGCTCACCACGCAAGTGTGCCACGCGCCGCCAAGCACTCAGGCTGGCAGGACGTCCAGGCTGTCCGGGTCCGCCAGGTAGCCCCGGACGAGGCGCGCCAGCTTGGCCGCATGGGCGCCGTCAACCACTCGGTGATCTGCCGTCGCGGTGATGACGACCCGGGGTCGCACGACGACCTGACCGTCGACCGCCATCGGGGCATCGCAGACCGCCCCGATGCAGATGTAGAGCGGCACCCGCGCGAAGGGCAAGGGCGCGACGTAGCCCTCGTCGAGGCCGAACGACCCGATGTTCGTGACGAACAGCGAGCCGAGCGGGTGGGCGGGCTGACCGAAGGCCGGCACGCCGAGACCGCCGTTGAGGACCGACGCCACCCACAGCAACGGGCGCATGAAGAACCACGGCACCCGCCGCGCGATGCCGCTCGAGGTCTGGTGGGCCCGGTCGGTCCGGGCCCGCAGCTTCGCCGCACCGGCCTCGAGCTCGGCGGACACCTCCACGACAGTCTTGCCGTCGACGCCACAGACCTTCGTCGGTGCGAGGTCGTCACCGCCGTCGATGTCAACGGCGAAGGCGACGTCCTGGCCCTCGAAGCGCTTGAGCCGCCCGAACACCACCCGGTGCCGGAAGGCGGGCACCTCGAGGATCCCACGCGCGAAGGCCATGCCCACGACCGCACCCGGCGAGACCGGCACCCCCGACTCGGCCCGCTTGCGGTCGCAGTAGGCCAGCAGCGCCGTGGCGTCGACCGCCATCCGGGCGTGCAGCCGGGCCTCGCGCGGCGCGCGCCACGTCGCGATGGCGATCTTGCGGCGCATGCTGGGGGGCGGCATCCGCCTAGCCTGCCACCGTGAGCACGGCATGGGCTCGCGTTCGTCGTGCGGGTCGTCGACCGGACCCCACCGTACGGCGACGATCCGACCTAGCAGCGGGCCGGTGACGGCGCTTTCGCCGTCAGCAGATAGCTGTCCACCCGGTCCCGGATGCAGGCCTTGGCGCCGGCCCGGTAGACCGTGTGCCCGTCGCCTTCGTTGATGAGCAACACGCCCTTGTCGAGCTGTTCGGCCAGAGCCACCGACCACTCGTACGGCGTCGCCGGATCGCGGGTCGTGCCGATCACGACGATGGGCGGCGATCCTTGTCCGCGCACGGTCCGGGGGCCGAGCACCTCCCCGACCGGCCAGGGCGCGCAGGAGAGCCCGGACAACGCGATCGCCGGCCCGAACCGCGGGGCATCGGGCCGGACGCGCTCGGCGAGCGCGAGGTACTCCGAGGTCTCCGACGGCCAGGGCCGGTCGATGCAGTTCACCGACAGGTTGGCCTCGATGACGTTCTCGTAGCCACTGTCGGTGCGGTCCAGGTAGCGGTCGTTCATCGCCAGGATCTCGGCGCCCTTGCCGCGGTGCGCCTGGACCAGGGCCGAGGCCAGGGTCGGCCAGAGGTTCTTGCTGTAGAGGCCGTAGCCGGCGCCGAGCGAGAACTCGCCCGGTCCGACTCGGCGGGCGCCGACACCGGGCAGCGAGCTCGCGTCGATCCGCGCCGCCAGGGCGTCGAACTCCTCGAGCAGGTCGCCGGTGACCTCCTGGCGCCAGGGGCACCGGGTCTTCTGGCAGTCGGTCATGAAGGCCCCGAGGGCCAGGTCGAAGCCCTTGCTCTGCCCTTCGAGCAGCTTGTCCCAGGTCAGCCGTGGGTCCAGCGCCCCATCGAGCACCATCGCGCGCACCTTGGTCGGGTGCCGCTCCAGGTAGGTGGCGCCGATCGCGGTGCCGTAGGAGTAGCCGAGATAGGTGGGCTTGTCGTCACCCAGCGCGGCCCGTACCCGGTCCAGGTCGTCGGCAGCTTCGCGCGTGGAGACATAGGGCAGGACCCGCGCTGAGCGCTTCTGGCAGCCGGCCGCGAGGGCGGCGTTGCCGTCGGTGTAGGCCTTCAGCTCGGCCTGGTTGTCGGGCGTCGGATCGAGGTGGAAGTAGCGGTCGAGCTCGGCAGTGGTGCCGCATCGGACCGGTGCGGTGCGGCCGACACCGCGCGGGTCGAAGGCGACCAGATCGAAGCGGGCCCGCACCCCCGCGGGAATGGCCTGCCAGGCGGCCTGCAGGTAGCCGACCGCCGACGACCCCGGCCCACCGGGGTTGATCAGCAGCGAGCCGATCCGGTCCGCCGGCCGCGAGGCCCGCTTGCGGGTGAGCGCGAGCGTGACCGTGCCCTTCGACGGGTCGGCCTCGTCGAGCGGCACCTTCAGCGTCGAGCACTGGAAGCCGTCGCCGTCGCACGCCTTCCACGCCGTCAGGGCGGCCGGAGCAGGAGGCTTGCTGCTCGCGGGCGGCGTAGCGGTGGGGGTGGCAGGGGGCGGCGCGCTGGCGGTCGTCGGGGCCGGCACCGGCGAAGTCCGCGGCGGGTCGACCTCACTCGAGCAGGCCGATGCGAGCAAGACCAGGGCCACCAGTCCGGGGACGAGACGGGTCGGGGTCATCGCTGCAGTCTGCGCCACCATCGCCCAGGAGGGCTAGCGGGCCTGCACAGGGCTCGCACATGCAGCGTGCCGCTCCCGCACGTCGCACCCCTAACCTCCGAGACGTGGCTGAGAAGATCGTGGTCGTCGAGGACGAACCCACCATTGCCGATGCGGTTGCCGCCCGACTGCGGGCCGATGGCTACGACGTCGCGGTGGCCCATGACGGACCGTCGGGTGTCGCCCTGTGCCGGCAGGTCCAGCCGGACCTGGTCGTGCTCGACCTCATGCTGCCGGGCATCGACGGCTACGAGGTCTGCCGCCAGGTGCAGGCGGACCGCCCGGTGCCGGTCCTGATGCTCACTGCACGTGACGAGGAGACCGATGTCGTCGTGGGGTTGCGAGTGGGGGCTGACGACTACGTCACCAAGCCCTTCAGCCCGCGCGAGCTGTCGGCCCGGGTCGCTGCGCTGCTCCGACGCTCCACGCGTTCGGCGGCCGTGGGCGCGGTGCTGCGCATCGGTCCGGCCGACAGCGCAGTCGAGGTGGACCGCGAAGCGCGTCGGGTGCACCGGGCCGGCGAGGAGGTCCACCTGACCCCGACGGAGTTCGACCTGCTGGCGAAGCTGGCCGCCCGCCCCGGGTCGGTGCACACCCGCGACCAGCTGCTGGCGGACGTCTGGGGCTGGCGCGATGCGGGTGGCACCACCCGCACGGTCGACAGCCACGTCGCTGCGCTGCGCCGCAAGCTCGGTGACGCGGTGGTCCGCACCGTGCACGGCGTCGGCTACGCCGTCGGGGACAGCGCGTGAGGGTGCGCCCGCTGGACCGGGTGTCGTCGATCAAGGTCAAGCTCGGCCTGCTCGTCGGAGCGTCGACCGCCGGCGGGCTGCTCGTCTCGATCGCGCTGCTGCGTGAGGGCCTGCTCCCTCGCTACACCTTCGTCATCGGCGTCCTGCTGTCCCTCGCGGCGGTGCAGCTGCTGGCCCGGGGCATGACGTCGCCGCTGCGCGAGATGACGATCGCCGCCCGGGCCATGGCCCGGGGCGACTACTCCCGACGGGTCACGGCCACCTCCCGCGACGAGGTGGGGGAGCTGGCGACCGTCTTCAACCGGATGGCGGCCGACCTCGGCGAGGTCGACGCCCAGCGACGACGTCTCGTCGCCGATGTCTCCCACGAGCTGCGCACGCCCCTGACGGCGCTGCAGGCGCTGCTGGAGAACCTCGCCGACGGGGTTGCCGAACCGGACCCGGAGACGCTCGAGACGGCCGTCGCCCAGACCCGCCGGCTGGGCCGGCTGGTGCAGCAGCTGCTGGACCTGTCGCGACTCGAGGCCGGTGAGGTGCCGCTGCACCGTGAGCGGGTGGCCGTCGCGGCGTTCCTGGACGATGTCGTCCGGGAGGTCGGACTGCAGCGGGACACCCCCGTGACGGTCGTCGTCGAGCCGCCTTCCCTCGCCGTCGACGCAGACCCCGAGCGGCTCCACCAGGTCGTGGTGAACCTGCTCGACAACGCCGCCCGACATGCCCGCTCGACCGTCGCCGTCCGGGCCACGTCCACTGACGGCGCCGTCCGGCTCGAGGTCACCGACGACGGCCCCGGCGTGGCCCCCGCCGATCGGGAGCGGGTCTTCGAGCGCTTCACGCGCACGGACAGCGCCCGCACCGCGCGCGATGGCGGCAGCGGGCTCGGGCTGTCCATCACCCGCTGGCTGGTCGAGCTGCACGGCGGCACCGTCCGCATCACCGATGGCGACCCGGGTTGCCGCGTCGTCGTCGATCTCCCTGGGAGCGCCGCATGACCGACATCCTCGTGACCCCAGGCCCCACGGTGGGCGACCTCCCGGCAGCGCCGCCGCCGGTGCTGCTCGCAGCCAGTGGCCTCGGCCTGGGGGCCGCCGTGGTCATCCCCGCGGGAGCCCCGGGGCTGGGCCTGGTGCTCCTCGGCCTAGCCGTCGCGATCCTGCTCACTCGGCTGGCACCGACCCGGGTGCGCGGCTGGCGGGCCGTCCACGCCGGCGCGGCGCTGTTGCTGCTCGGGTCGGCTGGGTTGCGCGACGCGCCCTGGCTGGTCGGGCTCGATCTCGCGGCCGCGCTCGCCCTGGGATCCCTGGCGGTCGCTGGTGGGCGGACCTGGGCTGGGCTGCTGCGCGGGCTGATTGCCGTGGCCCTTGCGCTCCCCAGGGGGCTGGGCTGGTGGGGACGCGGAGTCGCCGCGAGCCGTCCGGAGGCTGCCGCCGCCGGCCCGGTGCTTCGCGGGCTGGCCCTGACCGGCCTGCTGCTGGCGGTCTTCGGAGGACTGCTTGCCAGCGGTGACGCCGTGTTCGCCCAGGCGACGGCTGCCGTCATCCCCGACCTGCCGGACCTCGGGCTGCTGCCGGTCCGCGCGTTGGTCGGTGTCCTCGCCGCCGCCGCGGTGGCAGCTGCCACCCTCGTCCTCACCTCGCCACGGGCCGAGCCGGTCGTCGGGGCACCCCTGCGGCGACTGACCCGCGCCGCGGAGTGGCTGCTTCCCCTCGTGGCGCTCGATGCCCTGCTGACGGCCTTCGTCGTGGTCCAGTCCACCGTGCTCTTCGGCGGCCAGGACCATGTCCTGTCGACCGTCGGCCTGTCCTACGCCGAGTACGCCCGGGCTGGCTTCTTCCAGATGGTGGCGGTCGCGGTCCTCGCGCTCGCCGTCGTCGCCGCCAGTGTCCGCTGGGCGCCGCGGTCCGCCCGGCCCGCCCTCGGGCTGCTCTGCGCACTGGCGCTCGTGGTCGACGCGTCCGCCCTCTACCGGCTGCAGCTGTACGCCGCCGAGTACGGCCTGACCCGGCTGCGCGTCGCGACCTCCGCGCTGACGATCTGGCTTGGCGTCGTACTGCTGCTCGTGCTGGTCGCCGGGCTGCGACCAGGGCTGCGACCAGGGCTGCCATCGGCCCACTGGCTCCCCCACACCGTGGTGGCCACCGCTGCGGCCGGCCTGCTGGCGCTGACACTGGCCAACCCGGACGCGCGGATCGCCGACTCCCTCCTCGACCGCGGCGGCGCGGCTGACATCTCCTACCTGGACAGCCTGTCCGCCGACGCCGTGCCGGCGCTCGACCGGCTGGCGGAGCCGGCCCGCTCGTGCGTGCTGGCCGGCCGTGGCGGGTCCGACGGCTGGCTGTCCGCCAACGTCGGACGACATCGTGCGGCCGCGATCCTCGAGCGCCGCCCGCCCACCCCCTCCGTGGCGTCCTGCTACCCGAGCTGAGACGAAGGGACCAGACGCAGGACGCAGCGCGCGACAGGGGGCGCGACAGGGGTAGCGACAGGGGTAGCCTCTGGGCCCGGCAGAGCAGCCAGTCCGAGCCCCAGAAAGAGGCGATCCGCGCGTGTCCACGCAGCCGGGCCAAGAGACCGATTTCGGCGCCAACGAGTGGCTCGTCTACGAGATCCACCAGGAGTGGCTGAAGGACCCCGCCAGCGTGCCGGAGGTGTGGCAGACCTACTTCGCCGACGGTGCCCCGAACGGCTCGGCCAACGGCACCGCGGCGATGGCGCCGACCGCGCCGGCGCCTGAGGCGGCCCCCGCTCCGGCGGCTGCCCCCGCCCCTGTCGCAGCAGCGCCCGTGGCAGCAGCACCGGCCCCCGCACCCGCGACAGCACCCGCGCCCGCCGTACCTGCTGTGGCGGTGCGCACGGGACCGGCGCCCGCAGCGGGCTCGGAGACCACGACGCTCAAGGGCTCGAGCGCCCGGGTCGTGGCCAACATGGAGGCCTCACTCGACGTCCCGACCGCCACCAGAGTGCGGGCCGTGCCGGCGAAGCTCCTCGCCGACAACCGCACGGTGATCAACAACCACCTGCGGCGCAGCCGCGGCGGCAAGGTGTCGTTCACCCACCTCATCGGCTTCGCACTGATCCGGGCCGCCCGTGAGGTGCCGGTCATCAACCAGAGCTACGCCGTGGTCGAGGGCAAGCCCACCCTGGTTGTGCCCGAGCACATCGGGCTGGGCCTCGCGATCGACCTGCAGAACGCCAACGGCACCCGTCAGCTCGTCGTGGCCGCGATCCGCGCTGCGGAGGAGATGACCTTCTCGCAGTACTGGACGGCCTACGAGGACATCGTCCGTCGGGCCCGCAACGGCAAGCTCACCGCCGACGACTTCGCCGGCGCGACGATCAGCCTCACCAACCCGGGCGGCATCGGGACCGTGCACTCGGTGCCACGTCTCATGCAGGGCCAGGGCGCGATCATCGGCGTCGGCGCGATGGAGTACCCCGCCGAGTTCCAAGGCGCCTCCGAGGAGCAGCTCGCCGCGATGGCGGTCAGCAAGACGATCACCCTCACGTCGACGTACGACCACCGCATCATCCAGGGCGCGCAGTCCGGCGAGTTCCTCCGCCGCATGCACCAGCTGCTGCTCGGCGAGGACGGCTTCTACGACCAGATCTTCGCCTCGCTGCGGATTCCGTACGAGCCGGTCCGCTGGGTGGCCGACCGCCAGGTCACCCACGAAGGCGAGCTCGACAAGGCCACCCGCGTGATGGAGCTCATCCACGCCTACCGGGTGCGCGGGCACCTCATGGCCGACACCGATCCGCTTGAGAACAAGGTCCGCACCCACCCTGACCTCGACGTCGTCAACCACGGGCTGACGCTGTGGGACCTGGACCGCGAGTTCCCCGTCGGCGGCTTCGCCCGGCACCGCACGATGCGGCTGCGCGAGGTCCTCGGCGTCCTGCGCGACAGCTACTGCCGGATGGTCGGCATCGAGTACATGCACATCCAGGACAACGACCAGCGCGCCTGGATCCAGGAGCGGGTCGAGGTCAAGAACGACATGCCGGACCGCGAGCTGCAGCTGCACGTGCTGAAGCGGCTCAACGCCGCGGAGGCCTTCGAGAGCTTCCTGCAGACCAAGTTCGTCGGGCAGAAGCGCTTCTCGCTCGAGGGGGCCGAGTCGGTCATCCCGATCCTGGACGCAGTGCTGACGGGGGCGGCCCAGGCAGGCCTCGACGAGGTCGTGGTCGGCATGGCCCACCGTGGCCGGCTCAACGTCCTGGCCAACATCGTGGGCAAGTCCTACGGCCAGATCTTCCGCGAGTTCGAGGGCAACATCGACCCGCGGACCGTCCAGGGCTCCGGCGACGTGAAGTACCACCTGGGTGCCGAGGGCACCTTCACGGCCCCCGACGGCTCGAGCACCAGGGTGACGCTGACCTCCAACCCGTCGCACCTCGAGGCCGTCAACCCGGTGCTCGAGGGCATCGTGCGCGCCAAGCAGGACGTCATCGACAAGGGCGAGGCGGGCTTCACGGTCCTGCCGCTGCTCATTCACGGCGATGCCGCCTTCGCCGGTCAGGGCGTCGTGGCGGAGACACTGCAGATGGGCCAGCTGCGCGGCTACCGCACCGGCGGCACCGTCCATGTCGTCATCAACAACCAGGTCGGCTTCACCACCGCCCCGGAGTACAGCCGCTCCTCGACCTACTCGACCGACGTCGCGCGAGTCGTCCAGGCGCCGATCTTCCACGTCAACGGCGACGACCCCGAGGCGTGCGTGCGCGTCGCCCGGCTGGCCTTCGAGTTCCGGCAGACGTTCAAGAAGGACGTCGTGATCGACATGGTCTGCTACCGCCGCCGCGGTCACAACGAGGGCGACGACCCGTCGATGACCCAACCCAAGATGTACGACGTCATCGACAACAAGCGCTCGGTCCGCAAGACCTACACCGAGAACCTCATCGGCCGTGGCGACATCACGGTGGAGGAGGCCGAGGAGGCGCTCAAGGACTACCAGGCCCAGCTCGAGCGGGTCTTCAGCGAGACCCGCGACGCCGCGACGTCGACCAGTCCGGAACCCTCGATGGAGGACGAGCTGCGGCTGTCCGACGTCGACACGGCGGTCACGCAGGAGGTGCTCGACGCCATCGGCCAGGCCCACGTCGTCCTGCCGGAGGGCTTCACCCCGCACCCGAAGCTGGCACCGCTCATGGAGCGCCGCGCCGCCATGGTGAGAGAGGGCGGCATCGACTGGGGCTTCGGCGAGCTGCTGGCCTTCGGGTCGCTGCTCCTGCAGGACGTCCCCGTGCGGCTCGCCGGCCAGGACTCCCGCCGTGGCACCTTCGTGCAACGGCACGCCACGCTGTTCGACCGGGTCACCGGTGCCGAGCACACCCCGCTACGCACCCTGCCCGGCGGCCACCGCTTCCACATCCACGACTCCCTGCTGTCGGAGTACGCCGCCCTCGGCTTCGAGTACGGCTACTCGGTCGC
>JBKKBU010000087.1:0-3128 GCA_046713755.1 Mycobacteriales bacterium | reverse complement strand
TGGTCGCCTGCCGCTCGTGGTCGGAGAAGTACGCCGGGACGGTGATCACCGCGTCGGTGACGGTCTCGCCGAGGTAGGCCTCCGCGTCGCGCTTGAGCTTCTGCAGGACGAACGCGCTGATCTGCTGCGGCGTGAAGTCCTTGCCGTCGATGGTGGTCTTCCAGTCGGTGCCCATGTGGCGCTTGACCGACCGGATGGTGCGCTCGACGTTGGTGACCGCCTGGCGCTTGGCTACCTCCCCGACGAGGACCTCGCCGTTCTTGGCGAACGCCACGATCGACGGGGTCGTGCGCGCCCCTTCCGCGTTGGCGATGACGGCTGGCTCACCGCCCTCGAGGACGCTGACGCAGGAGTTGGTGGTGCCGAGGTCGATGCCGACCGCTCGTGCCATGGGTGGAGCTCCTTCGGGTTCGGGTTGAGCCGCTGTCACTCAGGTTAGCGGACACCGGTAGCAACCACCAGCCCCCCTTGAGTGTTACCGACTCAACCCCACTCCCCTCCTCCGCAACGTCTGCTCGACCGGGAGCTGCCGCCGCCCAGGCCGAGCGGACGTAACGGAGGGTTCGTGTGAGGATGGGTGGGTGCTGGGGTCGATGCGGGACCGGGACGGCAAGCCCAACGGGGCGATCAGGGCCATAGGGATCCTGCTCGCCCTGCTGCTGGCCGCGCCGCTGACGGTCCTGCTCGCCCGCGGTCTCCAGCACCTCGTCGACCTCGCCCTTTGAAACCCACACGCACCGGCAGAACCGGCGTACGGGCCCCAGCTTGTTACCCATCGGTAACCAGCCGCTAGGCTTGTCGAGCGACTGCCGTCAGGTCGCCTGAGCAGGAGGAGTCTCGTGGAGACCCACATGCTGGTCCGCGCCGTCGGCGGGTCGCTCATCATCGGGCTGTGCGCCGCCATCGCCCTGCGCCGGGTGGCCTTCCTGGTCCGCATGATCGCCAGTGGTCAGCCGAGTCCCGGCCGCCTGGACAACGCGCCGAAGCGCGCCCTCGCGCAGGTCGTCGAGGTCTTCGGCCAACGCAAGCTGCTGCAGTGGTCCGTCCCCGGCGCGGCGCACTTCCTCGTCTTCTGGGGCTTCGTCATCCTCGGCCTGACGATCATCGAGGCCATCGGCGCGATGTTCGACGTCGACTTCCACCTTCCGATCATCGGCAAGTGGCGAATCGTCGGGTTCGCCGAGGACTTCTTCGGCGTCGCCGTCCTCGCGGGCCTGCTCACCTTCTCGATCATCCGCTACCGCAACACCCCGGCGAAGCTGAGCCGTTCAAGCCGCTTCTACGGGTCCCACACGGGCCCGGCCTGGGTGATCCTCGGGATGATCAGCCTGGTCATCCTCACGATGTTCGGGATCCGCGCCGCACAGCTCAACACGGGCGTCTCGCCCTGGCAGGACCACCCCTGGGCGCCGTTCTTCTCCAAGACCCTGTCCTACGTCATCGAGCCGCTCGGCCACACCGCCAACGAGCGCATCGAGGACGTCATGGTCCTCGGGCAGATCGGCGTCGTCTTCGGCTTCCTGGTGCTGGTCACCTACTCCAAGCACCTGCACATCTTCCTGGCTCCGCTCAACGTCCTCACCAAGCGCAACCCCGAGGGTGCGGCGCTCGGGGGGCTGCTGCCGATGATGAGCAAGGGCAAGGTGCTCGACTTCGAGCAGGCCGACCCGGAGACCGACACGTTCGGGGTCGGCAAGGTCGAGGACTTCACCTGGACCGCCATGCTGGACATGGCGACCTGCACCGAGTGCGGGCGCTGCCAGTCGCAGTGCCCCGCGTGGAACACCGGCAAGCCGCTCAGCCCCAAGCTGCTGATCATGGATCTTCGCGACCACCTGTTCGCCAAGGCTCCCTACCTGCTGGGTTCCTTGACGGTCCCTGAGGACCACGTTCCGCAGTTCAACCTCGAAGGCGACCACGGCCACGGCGTACCGGAATCGGGTTACGAGCGGGTCCGCGGCACCACGCCCGAGCAGGCCGTCCGACCACTGGTCGGCACCGCCGCCGAGGGCGGCGTCATCGACCCCGACGTGCTCTGGTCCTGCACCACCTGCGGTGCGTGCGTCGAGCAGTGCCCCGTCGACATCGAGCACGTCGACCACATCCTGGACATGCGTCGCTACCAGGTGCTCATCGAGAGCGCGTTCCCCAGCGAGGCCGGCGTCATGCTGCGCAACCTCGAGAACAAGGGCAACCCGTGGGGCCTCAACAACACCGCCCGTACGGAGTGGATGGACGGCCTGTCCTTCGAGGTCAAGGTCGTCACCGACGCCATCCCCGACGAGGTCGAGTACCTCTTCTGGGTCGGCTGCGCGGGCGCACTCGAGGACCGCGCGAAGAAGGTCACCCGCGCCTTCGCCGAGCTGCTGCACGTCGCCGGGGTGGAGTTCGCGGTCCTCGGGGCGATGGAGTCCTGCACCGGCGACCCAGCTCGGCGCCTGGGCAACGAGTTCGTCTTCCAGATGCTCGCCCAGCAAAACGTCGAGGTGCTCAACGGCGTCGGGGCCGCCCGCGAGAACAACGTCAAGATCGTGGCGACCTGTCCGCACTGCTTCAACACCCTCGCCAACGAGTACCCGCAGGTCGGCGGCCACTTCGACGTCGTCCACCACACCCAGCTGCTGGGCAAGCTCATCGAGGACGGCCACCTCGTCCCGGTCACCCCGGTCGACCAGTCGATCACCTATCACGACCCCTGCTACCTGGGCCGGCACAACAAGGTCTACACACCGCCGCGCGAGATCCTCGGCGCGATCGAGGGACTCCTCACGACCGAGATGCCGCGCTGCAAAGAGCGCGGCTTCTGCTGCGGCGCCGGCGGTGCCCGGATGTGGATGGAGGAGAAGATCGGCAAACGGATCAACGTGGAACGGATCGAGGAAGCGCTGGCCCTCGATCCCGACATCGTGTCGACCGCCTGCCCGTTCTGCATCACGATGCTCTCCGATGCGGTGACCGCGAAGCAGCAGGACGGCAGTGCCCGGGAAGACGTCGAGGTGCTCGCTGCCGTCCAGGGCATCCGGACCCAGGAGATGCACCGGTGCAAGGAACGCGGCTTCTGCTGCGGCGCCGGCGGTGCCCGGATGTGGATGGAGGAGAAGATCGGCAAACGGATCAACGTGGAACGG
>JBKKBU010000086.1:0-2512 GCA_046713755.1 Mycobacteriales bacterium | reverse complement strand
GTCGAGCGGGCCCTCCGCGTGGCACGGGCCGAGCCCGCGCTCGCTGCCTCCTTGCTCGCGTCCGTCAAGGCGCACCGCGGCCGCTGGGTCCTGCCGATGAGCCTGGACGCGGACGTCGAGCAGCTGGCGAGCGACCTGCCGGACCACGCTGGGCAGGTGCTGCACCCCACCAAGATCTGGTAGCGCGACGCCGCTACTTGTCGATGTCGCCGACGACGAAGAACAGGGACGCGAGCACCGTCGTCAGGTCGGCCACGGCCACGCCGGGCAGCAGCGCCGGTAGCGCCGACACGTTGTTGAACGACGGCGTCCGCATGGCCAACCGCCACGGGGTCTTCTGACCGCGCGACACCAGGTAGTAGCCCATCGCCCCGAGGGGGTTCTCGGTCCACGACCACGTCGACCCGACCGGCACCCGCAGGGTCTTGGGCAGCGGCAGCCCGACCGGACCGTCCGGCAGCCGCGCGAGGCACTGCTCGGCAAGGTCGAGCGAGACGTGCAGCTGCTCGGCCAGGCACTGGAAGCGCGCGAGGCAGTCACCGGCGGTCCTCGTGACCACCGCCATGTCGAGCTCCGGATAGGCGAGGTAGGGGTCGTCCCGCCGCAGGTCCATGTCGACCCCGCTGGCGCGGGCCACCGGACCGGTGATGCCGTACGCCGCCACGTCACTCGCCCCGAGGGTGCCCACTCCGGCTGTCCGCGCCACGAAGGCGTCCGACGCCACCGCCCCATCGAGCAGCTCGAGCTCGGCGCGCACGGCAAGGACTGCCGCGCCGACCCGGCGTACCCATCCTGCCGGGACGTCCTGTGCCAACCCACCTACGCGGTTGGCGACGAAGTGCAGGCGACCGCCGGTCGCCTCCTCCATGACGCGCTGCACGAGCTCGCGGGCACGGTGCGCTGCCTGCAACGGCGCGAGCTCACCATGGGAGACCGGGAACGCGCCGAGGAAGAGCAGGCCGTTGAGGACCCGGTTGAGCTCGGCCATCAGGGTGCGCAGCCAGGTCGCGCGCGGCGGCACCTCCATGCCGAGCATCCGCTCGCAGGCGAGCACGATGCCCAGCTCGTTGGAGAAGGCCGACAGCCAGTCGTGGCGGTTGGCGAGCATCACGAGCTGGCGGTAGTCGCGGACCTCGAACAGCTTCTCGGCCCCGCGGTGCATGTAGCCGACGATCGGCTCAGCCGTGACGATGCGGTCGCCGTCGACGGTCAGCGCGAGCCGGAGCGCACCGTGGGTCGAAGGGTGCTGCTGGCCCAGCTCGAGGACGACATCGGCGGAGGTCGGGTCGAGCACCCCGATGCCGACGACCCGCTCCTCCACGCGGCCGATCCTCCCACCCCCTCCCGTAACGTCCGCTCGCCCGGGACTGCTCCGCGCCCCGCCGAACGGACGTTGCGGGGGGGCGGGTTAGCTGAGGTAGTCGAGGAAGCGGGCGCGCAGCAGCGGCTCGTCCTCCTCGGACAGCGGGTCGCGGCCCATCAGCTCGCGGACCACCTCGACGGCCTCGGCGAGCGTGCCGGTGATGGAGCCGGAGGAGCCGTCCTGACCGGCGATCGCCCGCGACGCACGCAGGTGCCCGGCGACCTCCCAGACGAAGCCGAGGTCGTGGTCGTGGCGGGCCTTCTCGAAGGCCTTCTCGCGCAGGTCGTCGGTGGAGAGCTGATCGAAGGCGGTCACGTCGCGAACTCTTCCACGTCCGGCGCCCGGCAGGCCCGTTCCAGGACGAGGGCCGCTCCGACGAGCAGCAGCGCCGCACCGCAGGACAGCCCGGCGGCGAGGGCGTCATCGGCGAAGGTCGGCGACTGGGAGCGTCGCGGCAGGGTCCACGCCAGCACCCCGCCGTAGCCCCCGACCAGTAGCGCCCCGGTCGGTGAGGTGGCCTTGGCAAGCACCGCGGCCCGGGCGACCTGCATGGGGTGGAGCGGGCGGCCCACCGGGCGGCCGTCGGCGCGCCGCCGGTGCGCGATCCGGTCCCGGACGACCTGGGCCATCGCCAGTTCGGTGCCGGCCAGGAGCACCATGGACACCGCCGCGAGCAGCGGCAGCCTGGGCAGGCTGCTGTAGGCCGCGTCCACGACCGCATAGCCGAGCGCGCCGGCGATGAGAGCGATCAGCACCAGCGTCGGGAGGCGGGTCGGGGTCACAGCACCAGCACCAGCGTCGGGAGGCGGGTCGGGGTCACAGCACCAGCTCCAGGTCGGGGCGGGCATGCACGCCGCCGACGTCGAGGGCCTCGACCAGCCGGTCCACCCGCCCGTGCCCCGGCAGCACGGCATCGGCCTCGAGCGCCAGCCACGGCACGAGGACGAAGGCGCGCTCGTGAGCCCGCGGGTGCGGCAAGGTCAGGCCGGACGCAGAACCGTCGGCGACGATGACGTCGACGTCGAGGGTCCGCGGCCCCCAGCGCTGCTCGCGGGTCCGGCCGGCTGCCGGCTCGGCCGCGCGGGCGCGCTCCCAGGCCTCCGCTGCCCCGCAGGCCCCGACCCCCCCCGCGGTGGGGGAGTCACCCAG
>JBKKBU010000085.1:0-3909 GCA_046713755.1 Mycobacteriales bacterium | reverse complement strand
CCGGTACTCCGGTCTCCTGCCAGGGGTGGAAGCGGCAGAACATGCAGTAGGCCTGGTCGTCCTGCGTGCCGGCGCGGTAGCGGTAGTAGACGCGCTTGCCGTGCTCGCCGAAGGTGCCCTTCTCCGTCTTCCGGCGCTGGTCGGCCACCGACTGGATGGCCTTCTCCCAGTTCCAGCCGTCCGGGTAGTCGATGGGTCCATAGGCGTGCAGGCGGCTTTCGAACGTCTCGGTCGTGGACGGGCCGACGGCAACGCTCACCGATCCATCACTTCCGAGCGCGACTGCGTCGACCGTGAGGCCGTCCCAGGGCCGTACTTCGAACGGCTGGCTGGTGAACGAGTACGGCGCCACGACGTTGCCCGCGGCCGCGCGCGACCGGCCGCTTACGGCGAATCGGTACTTCCCGGCGGGAGTAGCGCGATGGCCCTGGCCGGAGAGGTCCGGCAGTTCAACCTCGGAGACGAGCGCCTCCCACGACGCCGTCCACTCCCACACGAACTTCCCGGCCGCGAAGGCGGGCAGCTGCTCGGCCGTGGGGAAGCGGACCTCGGTCGGCACCTCGCCGCTCTGGTCGGCGAAGGGCACCCAGTTGCCGCCGACGAGACGCTCTACGGTGACCTGCGGCAGGTCGGTGTAGGACGACCCTCCTACGAAGCGCACGGTGGCTCCGTCGAAGCGCTCGATGTCGGTCGGCTGCTTCGCCACCATGCCGGGCGTGCCGCCGTCGGCCGGGAGGGTGGCGTCGTAGGCGACGGTGTGCGCCCGTGCCAGCTCACCCAGGGCCTGGCTGACTCCCCGCGCTCGGCCCGACTCGGCCTGGTAGGCCAGGTCCTGGGCCGATAGCGTGACCGGCTCGCCGCCGCGAAGCGATGCCGCAAGCCGCACCAGCCGGGTGGCGAGGAAGTCGGCGCCGTGCAGACCGAGGCCGTTGAGCGCCTTGCGGTAGTGGTCGTAGCCCCGCATCTCGCGGTACTCCGGGGTGTAGCCGAAGTAGTCGTTGGCCATGCCCACGGCGATGGTGAGGCCGTAGCCGTCCTTGGCGCCGTAGTCGGTGATCTCACGGTGGGTGAAGTTGCCCTTGATCTGCTTGGGGTCGGCGGGCTCAGCCTCGCCGAACAGATGGGTGCCGGCGTTGGCGAGCTCCTCCCAGCCGTCGCCGTCATTGTTGATCTGGGCCTTCATGCGCCGGTACTCGAGGTCGGTGACCGGGGCCAGGTTCGGCCACGGGCCCACCTCACGGAAGGAGCGAGGATCGGCGCAGGTCCAGGTCGAGTCCCCGTTCGGCTGGCAGAACGGACTGCCATCCGGGCGCTCCTGCGTCGTCCAGTCGAATCCGCGCCAGACGTCGTCCTCGATGTCGTTGAGCCGGCTCTGGATGTTGACCGCAGTGTCGGTGAACTGCTCGCAAGGACAGAAGGTGGCCGCGATGTCACCGATTCGCACAGCCATCAAGTGCACCGCGGCCGTCTCCTCGAGCAGTGCGAAGCTCGGACCGAAGTACGACTCCGGAACGGGAACGCCGAGCTCCTTGAGCTGGTCGTAGAAAGCGCGTTCGTCCACTGGCGTGGAATCCACAACTGGTTTCCCGACAGCGGACGCTTCGTCGGCGCAGTCAGGCAAGCCGAGCACCGGAACCTGCCAGCTGCCGTGGAACAGCGAGACCGTGTTGCAGTTGGACACCCCCGGCACCGGCCGCATCGTCGGGGGAGCGAAGCGCTCGGAAGCCACGGCGACGTCGAGAACCGAGCCGAAGGGCACGATCTCGATCGGGGGGCCGTCCGTGCGCGGTGCGTGCGGATCGTACGGCGCCGGTTGCTCGCCGGAGTCAAGGGCCCGGTAGGCGCGCAGCACGGCGTCGGCAAACAGGCGTGCGCCGGCGTCGAGCTGCTGCCAGCCGCTCTCCTGGAACTCTCGGCGATCGCTCGGCTCGTGGACACGCAGCTCCTTGTGCGGCCCGGAAGAGCCGGTCTCGCGCTGGCTCATCACCGAGGTGGTGCCGAGCTCACGGTCGATGATCCGCATCGCGGCGCCGGTGATGTCGCCACTGAACAGCTCGTAGCCCCAGGTGAACTCGGGGTGCAGGCCGAGGGTGATCCAGTTGGCGTAGGGATCGGGGTTCGCCGGATCGGTGATGTCGTCGATGCGGACGACGGTGAGCTGCCCGGTGGTGTGCGAGTACGGCTGGCCGGCCGGTGTGCCGTCGTCGGCGACCTTCGGTCCGATGGTGTGGGCGGTGATCTCATTGAACGGGACGGTGGCCGCGCCGATGCGCACCGGCCGCAGCTGCGTGACGGCATCGATGACGGCCTGCGCCATGCGGGTGCTCATGTACTCGAAGAAGCGCAGGTCGAAGACGTCCTGGAAGACCCAGGTGCCGTAGCTGGGGGTCGAGTAGAAGGCCGAGTTGTGGTTGTGGCTGACGGTGATCGCCAAGTTGTCTTCGGTGATGCCTGTGACGGGACCCTGCTTGATACCGGTCGACACCGCGAGGTCGTGCTGCTCGAGGAGCTGTGCGACGCGCCTGTTCAGCAGGTCGTTGGGTAGGTATAGGTCGTTGGCGACCACGGCGAAGCGCTTTTTGTTGACACCCTCGACGAGCAGCGCCCGAGTGACGATGCGGGACTGCAGCCCCCGTGCCGGCCGCTTCTTCGTCGCGTGGAGGAACGGGTCCACCTGGTCGCCGTCGTAGGCCCCCGGCTGGGTGTCTGCGAACTGGCCACCGCCGGCGCCCAGGTGCCAACTGGCGTCTACGGACGCCACGCCGGCCCGCGTCACCTTGCTCGGCGGCAGCGCCAGATCTCCTGCGGCAGCCGGACCCGGCAGAGCATCTAGCGCAACGGCCGGCACCGCCAAGGCAAGGACGAGGACCCCTAACAGCAGTCGCAGGAACACCGGTCGTCGGACACGGGGCATGACCACGAGAACTCCATCATTCGGGTGCTACTGGGTTTCGTCACCGCGGCAGCGAAGCCTGCCCGCGTCCTGCCCAAAGCTGCCCGATGCGGCTTGTGATACAGCACAAAGGCACCACGCCAGACAGCACTGTCGTTGCCGACAGCCACGGTGCATTGCTCGCATTTGCCCCTTACCTTCATGGCATGCGCGCCCTGATTGCAAGTCTTTCCACCCTGGCCGTCCTCGGTCAGGGACTCACGGCGTCCGCTACACCCGGCGATGTCGCGGCGGCCGCGATCACCCGACCTGACTGCACTCCCTCGCCCAGTCGAGCGCCGTGGCAGACCGGTACCGATCCGGGGCCGGCAGCCTCAGTCCCGTTCCTGTCGGCACATCGGGGTGGCACGAACCTGGCGCCACAGCAGACGGCGGAGGCGCACCGTTCAGCGCTGGCCTTCGGCGTCGACGTCACTGAGGTCGACCTGCATGTGCTCGCCGACGGAGCGCTGGCGGCCTTCCACAACGCCACGACGGCAGACGGTCGCCGGATCGGGACGCTCACCACCGCCGATTTCAAAGCACTCAACGCCGCGACTGGGTCGTGGGCCGGCACGGCGTTCGACCCAGCGCGCTTCCTGCTGTTCGGTGAGGTGCTCGCCATCGCGGCTGCAGGGGGACCCCGTGCCGGGCTCGACATCGAGTTCAAGGACCTCGACGTGGGGTCGAACGGTGGGATCAACCCGCGACTGCCTTACGCGCAAGTCGCGCGGGACGTGTCGGACGCCGGCCTGATGGACACCTCCCTCTGGCAGTACAACCAGAGCCAGCCAGACCTCATCGCCGCCGTGAAGGCGGTCGACCCCGACGCCCGGTTCAACTACAACACCCTCGACTTCGAGCCACCGGCCCAGCTGTTCGCCCAAGCCAGCACGACCGACTTCTCCTACGGGTCCAGGCTGGACAAGTTCACTCCCGAACGGCTGGCCGCCATCCATGACGGCTGCGCGCTTGCT
>JBKKBU010000084.1:0-11559 GCA_046713755.1 Mycobacteriales bacterium | reverse complement strand
CACCCATCCCACGCGCCTGGTCAACTCCGGCAAGCCCCCGGTGGCTGCCTCCACCCTGCCGGTACAGGACCCGCTGAGCACGAGGCTGACCAAGCTCCCGAACAACTCGCCGACGTACGAGTTCGAGGTCCTGCCGGCGAGCGCCATGCGGGCCAACGACGGGCTCAAGGCCAAGGCCACCTTCAGCAACGTGCAGGGCGTCGGCCCGGGCGCGGCGCTCGGCCTCGCCGTCGACGTGTTCAACGCCCAGGAGCCCGAGCCCGACGGCTCGGAGTGGACCACGGTCAACCAGGACTACAACCAGTCGCCGATCTACCTGCAGTCCGGGATGCAGGTCGACGCGAACGACCTCCAGCCGGGTCGCTATCGGGTGCGGGTGACGGGGGACGGCGCCGCCCAGGTCGCCATTGGCATCACGTTCACCAACGGTCGGGCTTGGCCCGACCCGGGTCAGCTGCCCTACAACGTGAGCAACCTCGACTTCTTCACCGAGCTGGCCCCGTTTGCGCGCAAGGACAGCCTCGTGCCCGTCGCCGCGACCGATGTCGCCCTCGGCAAGGTCGATCTGCAGCAGTTCGACACGATCATCGCCGTCGACCGGACACTCGGCGCCGACGTGCGGGTGCCGGCTGCACTCAAGGCCTTCGCCAACAAGGGCGGCAACGTCGTGCTCACCGACGACGCCGTCACCGGCCTCGAGAAGATGGGGCTGGTCGAAGAGGACAGCGTCAAGACCGCCAACGTCTACGCCGGTTCGGTGGCCTTCGTGCCCGGGGCCGAAGGCGGCACCGACCCCTATGCCGACGAGCTCGCCAAGGACGTTCACGAGCCGGGTGCGGCCGAGGGCCCCAACCACCGCAAGCAGACCACCGAGCCGGTGCCGATCGGCTACGCCATCAACACTCCTGACGGCGGCGACGCCTCGACCATTCCGCAGTCCGGCGTGGCACCTGCGGCGTGGCAGGAGGCCGGCGGCCGCACCGTCGGCACCATCGGTGATGCTCCCGGCAACGTCGTGAGCTACGGCGAGCTGAAGGTCGGCTCCGGTCGGGTCCGGATCCTGGGCTCGCTGCTGCCGATGCCGACCGAGGAGTACGACCACAACTTCGGGTTGGCGTCGTACTCGATCACCCCGACCGCCTACGTGATGCTGCGCAACCTCATCTCCTGGCAGGCGCCCAACCGCACCGCACCAACGGGCACCACCACGCCGCCGGTCGTCACCGCCCCGCCGACGGGTGAGAAGCCGACGCTGCCGACCACCGGGCTCCCGGTCCTGGCCGCCGCCCTCGGCGCGCTGCTGCTCGGCGGGTCGCTCGCCGTCCGGCGCCGCCGCCGCAGCACCTGACGTGCAGGTGCGCGGGGTCGTCTTCGACGGCCCCGGCAAGCCGTACGACGTCTAGGTGCTCGACCTCGCTGGTCCGCGCGCCGGCGAGGTGCTGGTCCGACTGACGGCGAGTGGCGTCTGCCGCTCCGACCTGCACGTGGTCGACGGTGACTGGGCGCGCCCGACTCCGGTTGTCCTCGGCCACGAGGGTGCAGGGGTCGTCGAGGACGTCGGCAAGGGCGTGACCGGGCTGGCAGTGGGGGACCAGGTCGTCCTGTGTTGGCTGGCGCCCTGCGGTGGTTGCCGGTCCTGCGCAGCCGGGCGGAGCTGGCTCTGCACCGGCTCCAGCTCCGGCACTCATCTGCTGCCGGACGGCACCGCCCGCCTGACCCGGTCGACCGGTGAACCGGTGCGTCAGTACCTCGGCCTCGGCACCATGTGCGAGGCGGCAGTGGTGCCGCGCAGCGCCGTCGTACGCGTGCCTGCAGCGGTGCCGCCTGCAGTTGCTGCCCTCATCGGGTGCGGCATCGCCACCGGTTGGGGGGCCGTCGTCAACACCGCAGCGGTACAGGCCGGCGAGGTCGTCGTGGTCGTCGGCTGCGGCGGGGTCGGGCTCGCGGCCGTGATGGCTGCGGTCCAGGTGGGGGCGGCTCAGGTGATCGCGGTGGACCTGGTGACCGACAAGCTCACGGCCGCGTCGGCCGCCGGAGCGACCAGGACCGTGCTCGCCACGACGGGGTGGGAAGAGCAGGTGACGGGCGTCGACGTCGCCCTCGACTGCATCGGGTCACCCGGGGTCGTGGCTTCGCTGCAGAAGGTGCTGGCCACGGGCGGTCGGCTGGTGCTCGTCGGCATGACCGCCCAGGGCGTGACGGTGCCGGTCGACGGCTACGCCTTCCCGGACAAGGGCCTGTCGCTGCTCGGCTGTGCCTACGGCTCGGCGGTCGCGGCCCGCGACTTCCCGCTCATCGCGCAGCACTACCTCGACGGGGTCCTACCACTCGACCAGCTCGTGGATCGGCGGATCGGGCTGGCGGACCTGCCGGCTGCCTTCGCAGCGATGCGCCGCGGCGAGGGGCTACGCGCCGTGGTGGATCCGGCTCGCTAGCCGGCGTACTCCCAGTGCCAGGCTTCCGGGCAGCTGCCGCCCTGCCGAGCCCACGACGGGGGCGGAGCGTGTGAGGTTGAGCCAAGTGGCCCCCCCGATTCAGCCGGACGAGCCCGACACTAGGAGCGCCTTCACTGCTGCTTGATCGAGGCCGTCCCGGGGGGGGTGTGTGGTGAACGTCGATCGTGATCCCCCAGACCCGCAGGTACTCAGGCAGCTGCTGCTGCCGCTGCTCGCCGAGCCGTCCGGGCAGCACGAGGCCGTTGACGCGGCGGCCTTAGGAGCGCTGAGGCTCGCGAACGTCGAGTTGGAGGGGCTGCTCGGGCTGACCGAGGGGGTAATGCTCAGCGAGCGTCCGGCGGAGCTGGCGGCCGCGCTGCTCGCAGCCACGGTGTCGTCGTTCGGCTTCGCCCGGGGCGCCGTGGTCAGCGGGTCCCGCCGGTTGTTCGTGCTGTCCGGGCACGGGCTGCTCGACGCCGAAGCGGGTGTGGGTTCCAGCCCGGCTGTCCTGCGCGCTCAGGAGTATGGCCGGCTGCAGGCCGTGCCTTGGCTCGCCGCTGACAGCGAGCCTTGGCTGCGACGGTTGCTGCCGGACCGCGCGGAGGTCGTTGTCGTACCGCTGGTGACGAGTCGACGGGGTCACGGGGTGGGTCTGGGTGCGCTCGTTCTCGAGATGCCCCTCACCCTGCGCGGCGCCCGTCGCGCCCAGGTGCTGGGCCTGGTCGAGCGGGGCGCTGCCAGCGCCGGCCTGGTGTGGGCCCGGCAGGAGCTGCTCGCCCAGCTCGAGCGGCTCGCCGCGACAGACCACCTGACGATGATCGCCAACCGGCGCAGCTTCACGGTTTCGCTGGAGCGGGAGCTGGCCCGCGCGGTCCGCAGCGGTCAAGCCCTATCCCTGGTGCTTCTGGACCTCGACCGTTTCAAGCAGGTCAACGACCTGCACGGGCACTCCGCGGGGGACGAATCGCTCCGCAACGTCGCCGCGGCGCTGGTGGTGGCCTGCCGTGAGCTCGACACGCCAGCGCGCTACGGCGGTGAGGAGTTCGCGGTGATCCTCCCGGACTGCGGGACGGGGCAGTCCGTCTTCATCGCTGACCGGCTCCGCGACGCAGTGGCGTCGGCCCCGGGCGTCATGCGCCTGACGGCCAGTGCTGGGGTCGCCACGTTCCCCGACCACGCAACCGACCTCGAGGCGCTGATCGACGCGGCCGACGAGGCACTGCTGCGCGCGAAACGGTCGGGACGCGACCGCACGATGAGCGCCGTGCCGCGTGCGGCCCCCAGTCACCCAGCGCAGCGGATCTGAGCAGCGGTCTCAGTGCTGGGTCCGGGCAGGGGCGACCTGCGTCAGCCGGCGTACTCCCAGTGCCAGGCCTCCGGGCGGCTGCCGCCCTGCCGAGCCCATGACGGGTGGATCCAGCCGAAGCGACCGGCGTTGGCACGCATCCACTCGTGGGCGGCGGACCCGAACCGCTCGACGCCGCCGCAGAAGTCCACGGCGACGCCCCACCCGTGGTTGGACGTGCCGGGAGTGGCGGCCAGCCCGGGCTTCTGCCGGTAGACCGAGACCTGATCGGAGTAGGAGCGGTAGGAGTCACTGACGCACAACGGCCCGCCGCGCGACGACTTCGCCGCCTCGGTCATCGCGTTGAATGCCTTGGCGGCGTCGGAGCGCAGGCTCTCGCCCGGGGCGTACTTGAGGGGGCACAGCGCCTCGGCCGGGATGTTGCCGTTGCTGTAACCGCCCATCGGCTTGCCGGAGCAGCTCGCGAAGTTGCCGCTGCCACGGCTGCGGGAGGCGCGCTGGGCAGCAGCCCGCGCAGCAGCCGCGTTGCGCGCGCTGACCAGCCGGGTCAACTTGGCGTTGGCTGCCTGCAGCTCGGTGTCGGTGCGGACGGCGAGGTCCCGCAGCCCATCGAGCTCGCGCTTGAGGGCCTTCTCGCGCTTGGCGGCGTCCTGCTCGAGGGACGAGGCCGCCTGCACGAGGGTCTGCGCTTGCACGGCATCGGTCATGAGGCCGCGAAGCGCATCCTGCTGGGTGCCGCGGACCTGCTCGAGGTCGGCCGAAGCCAGGACTGCGTCGCGGAAGCTGTCGCCGCCCTTGGCACTGATGGTCTGCAGCAGCGTGCTCGGCAGTGGGTTGCGGTAGGCGGCCGCGACGAACTGGCGCAGCTCACCCCGGCTCGCGTCGGTGCGCGCCTTCGCGTCCGCAGCAGCACGGCGGGCGGCCGATGCCTTGCGGCGTACGTCGGTGAGCTCGCGGGAGCCCTGCTGGTAGCGGGCCTGCCCGGCCTCGAGCTGGGCGGTGACCCGCTCCACTTGGGCGTTCATCTGTCGGACGATGGCGCGCGCCTCGGCGACGGGGTCCTTGGCGCTCGCGGCCGGCACCAGGGTGGCGAGGGCAGCGAGGGTCAGGCCGGCGGCGCACGCGCGGAGCGCGCGGCGGCCACGTCGGTACAGCAGCAAGGATCGACTCCAGGGGCAGTGCGGGGGGAAGGCCGCCAGACTACCGGAAGGCAGGCTCTTCCTGGCACTCATCGGTCACCTGTGGACCACCCTGTAGCGCCCCAGCACGACGCCGTCGCCGCCGTCTAGCAGGTGCACCGGGGCAAGTCGGACCGGTTCGTCGAGCTCACCGACCAGGCGTGGCGCCGCCCCCACCAGCAGCGGCGTGGTGGTCAGGCACAGCTCGTCGACGGCCCGCAGTCGGAGTAGATCGGTGAGCAGCGCAGGCCCGCCTTCGCACAGCAGGTGGGCCAGCCCGCGTTCGCGCAAGGCGGCGAGGCCGGCGAGCAGGTCGACCGTCTCCTCACCTTTGACGATGACGTCGGCGACCTCGGTGAGACCGGCCGGCGCGGCGGCCGCCGCGCAGGTGAGGACGATCGGGCGTGCGGCGCCGGTGAAGCAGCGGGCCCCGGGGTCGAGGTCGAGCGAGCGGCTGACCAGGACGAGCGGTGGGTGCGGCAGTCCCCGGGCCGCCCGCCACACCGCCCCGCTCTTCGAGAGCAACACCGGCCCGTAGTCCTCGGCCCGCGCCGTCCCGGCTCCCACCACGACCGCATCGCACACCGCGCGGAGCGCCCGGAAGACCGCCTTGTCCGGCGCCGACGACAACCCCTCGCTACTGCCGTCGACGGCGATCGCCCCGTCGACAGAGTGCACGAACCCGGCCCGCAGGACTGGGCCATCGACGGCGTAGAGGTCCTCGAGCGAGTCGACCGCTTCGCCGGGCAGGAGAGGGCGCACGAGGCACTGTCCCAGACCCGCCGACGGGTGCCGCCGGTCAGCCGATCCGGGTGAGTCCCGCGCAGCGGTCGAAGCCACGGTCGAAGCTCATGATCGTGTCGACGCCATGACGACGCATCACCGCGACGTGCAGGGCATCCCGCGCGGACAGCCCGATGGTGCCGAGCACGACCTGCTTGGCCATCTCGACGTCGGTGAGGTCAACGGGGAAGGTCTCGTCCACCAGCCCGAGCAGCAGGTCGAAGGCCGGCTGGATGGCAGCCGGTCGGTCGATGCTGACGTAGCGGTGCAGGAGCTCCTGGAGGACCTCGACGTCGGTCACGAGCCGTTCCTGGCGCCCTACCGCTACCTCGAGCTGGCGCCGGGCGGTGACCTTGTGGGGGTGATCCGTCCCGACCAGGTACATCGGGATGTTCGAGTCGAGGAAGATCATTCGTCGGCGGTGAGCTTGTCGGCCTCGATCTCGCGGAGCATGACCTCGATGTCGGCAGTCGGGAAGCTGTGGTCCACGGCGACCCGGATCACGTCGAGCTTGCGGCTGGGGTCGACGCCCGACTCGGTCCGCCGGGCGGTCCGGATCGCCTGCCGCACCCAGGCCGACACGGTCATCCCCTGCCGCTCGGCATCGAGCCGGATCTGGGCCAGCTCCGCGTCGTCCAGGACGACCTGCAGCCGGGTACTCATGAGGTGAGGTTATCGTACTACCCGAGTGAGTACGCCTGGCGTCGTACGGTCAGGCCATGGGCGGGCTGCAGGACCAAGCCGAGCAGGTACGCCGGGGCAACGCGACCCCTCGGTCGCTCGTTACCGCCGCCCTCGATCGGCTCGCGGCGGACGACCTCGGCGCCGTCGTGCTCATCGCGGCCGAGCGCGCCCTGGCAGCCGTTGCTGCCGGGCTGCCGAGGGGACCGTTGCACGGCATCCCGGTGCTCGTGAAGGACATCGTCGACGTCACCGGCGAGGTCACGCGCTGCGGATCGCTCACGACGGCCAGCGATCCGCCGGCGGCGCAGGACGCTGTCGTGGTCCAACGGCTGCGCGCCGCCGGCGCCGTCGTCGTCGGGCGAACCCGCACGCACGAGCATGCCTGGGGCCTGACGACCCAGCACGAGGTGCTTGGGGGCACCCGCAACCCGGTCGACCGCACCCGGGTGCCTGGCGGGTCGAGCGGTGGCTCCGCCGCTGCCGTCGCTGCCGGGCTGGTGCCGCTGGCGATCGGTACCGACACCGCCTGCTCGCTGCGGCTGCCGGCGGCCTGGTGCGGGGTCGTCGCGCACAAGCCGACCCACGGCCTGGTCGACGTGACCGGGGTGTCCGCGCTCGCGGCGTCCCTCGACCACGTCGGCGCGCTGACCGTCGACGTCGCGGACAACCGGCTCGCGCTGTCGGTGCTAGCGGGCATCGACCTGCCAGTCACCCGTCGGGACCTGCGCGGCCTGCGGGTCGGGCTGCTCGTCGGCGCCGACCTGCCCGTGGCGTCCGACATCGCGGCTGTCCTCGCCGCTGTCGTGGAACGGCTCGCGGCCGCAGGCGCGGTGCTCGTCGAGGTCCTAGCCCCGAGCGCCGCCGAGCAGTGGGACTGCTTCGTCGCCCTCCAGGCCGCCGAGGCGCTGGCCCACCACCGCAGCCGGGGTTGGTGGCCGGACGGGTCACCGTCGTACGGGTCTGATGTTCGCTCGCGGCTCGAGCGCGCCGAGCGGGTGACGGCCGGTCAGGTCGCCGCCGCTCAGGCGACCAGGCTGCTGCTGCGGGCCCGCATGGCGCACGTCTTCACCGAGGTCGACGTGCTGCTGACCCCGGTGGCGGGCTGCGGGCCCTCGCTCGTCAGCGACCCGGACCGGGTCGTCGTGGACGGCGTCGGCCAGGACCTACGCGCCTTGGTGCTGCCGCACACCGTGCTGCAGGACCTCGGTGGGCTGCCGGCGTGCGCTGTCCCGGCTGGTGCGGATCGCGACGGCCTCCCGGTGGGTGTGCAGGTGACCGGCCCGGCCGGTGCCGACGCCCTCGTGCTGGACGTGGCTGAGCTGGTCGAGACGCTCGGCACCTGACCCGGCGCGCAGGACGCGCGGGCGGTCGGGCAGGCTTGTCGGCGCACCCCCGTAGTCCCTTCCGGAAGAGGTTCCCTTGAGCGAGATCAGCTTCGACGGCCGTGTCGCCATCGTCACCGGCGCGGGCGGTGGCCTCGGCCGCACCTACGCCCTGGACCTCGCAGCGCGTGGCGCACGGGTCGTCGTCAACGACCTGGGCGGCAGTGTCGACGGGCAGGGCGGCGACGACGCGGCCGCTCAGAAGGTGGTCGACGAGATCGTCGCCGCCGGCGGCGAGGCCGTGCCCAACTACGACTCGGTGTCCACACCCGAGGGCGGCAAGGCCATCGTCAAGACCGCGGTCGACGCGTTCGGCAAGGTCGACATCGTCATCAACAACGCCGGCATCCTGCGTGACAAGAGCTTCCTGAAGATGGAGTGGTCCGACCTCGACGCCGTCCTCGACGTCCACCTGCGCGGTGCCTTCTACGTGTCGCAGCCGGCCTTCGCCGTGATGAAGGAGAACGGCTACGGCCGGTTCGTCTTCACAGCGTCCAACGCGAGCTTCGGCAACTTCGGCCAGACCAACTACGCGGCCGCCAAGATGGCCCTGGTCGGGTTGTCCAACACCCTGGCCGTCGAGGGCGCCAAGGCCGGCATCCTGTCCAACGTGATCATGCCGGTCGCCAAGACCCGGATGACCGAGGAGCTGCTCGGCGACTTCGCGAAGTACCTCGCACCGGAGCTCGTCACCCCGATGGTCACCTACCTGTCCTCGGAGGCCTGCACCTCCACCCACGGGGCCTTCTCGGCTGCCGGCGGTCGCTACGCCCGCGTCTTCTGGGGACTGGGCCAGGGCTGGTACGCCGGCTCCGACGCGCACCCGACCGCTGAGGACATCAGCGACAACTTCGCGGCCATCGACGGCACGGACGGTTTCATCGTCCCCGGCTCCACCGGCGACGAGATCATGGCGCTGGCCGGCGTCTTCCAGGGCTCCGGCTCAGGGGACGGCGCGGTCCCCTTCACCTGAGGCGCCGGTGAGCGGCCGCTGGGCCGTTCGGCCCTGCCCCCGGGGCGGAAGACCACCCGAATGGCGGGTGTAGCCCGTAGTCACGAAGTGTCACTCTCTGTGATGTCACCGCTGGAGGGGGGGTGACCCGCGCCGGCGGTACCGGCGATGGACACGTTGATCCGAGCCTGGCCACACCGACGAGCCGCTGCCCTGCAGCTGGTCGCACGGAGGAAGCCGGTCGCCTAGCCGGCTCGGGGAGTGAGTGGCGAGACCGACCCCGGTTCTCCGGCGGTTCTCACCATGCTCCCAGCTCGTGCGTTGCTCCGTTCCCTGGTCGCGTCGGCCCTCGTCGTCGGCGTCGCCTCGGCGACCGCCGTCGTGGCCCGCCCGTCCCTCGCCACGTCACCGGCCGCACTGCCGGCTGAGGTGGTGGTGCTGTCGGCCCTGGAATCCGACGTTGCCGTCCTGACCCTGGCGGACCGTTCGACCCCGGTCGCCGCAGTCGCACCCACCGCACCGACCGCCCTGGTGGTCAAGCGGCCGGTGGCTCCCGTAGCCCGTCCGGCGCTACCGCGTGTGGAGCGGGTCCGCCGCCCGGTTGTGCGGGAGTCCCGGCAGGCTCACGCCGACCGGCGCGGCCGGGCGGCCCTCGCGTCGCTGCGCTTTCCGACCGAGCGGCTCGGCTACGCCATCGTGTTCCGGCCCTACACGGGCGGGATCCTCGGCCTCGCGGAGAGCGGCCCACGGACCGTCACGCTGTACGTCGGGCGTCAGCACACCGAGCAGCAGCTGCGGATCACCCTGGCTCATGAGATCGGGCATGTCGTGGACTACGTGACCTCGACGAGCGCCAGCCGCCAGGACTACCTGAAGGCCCGCGGGTTGCGCGCCGACCGGCAGTGGTTCCCCTGCAACCACTGCAGTGACTACGCCTCGCCGGCCGGTGACTTCGCCGAGGTGTTCGCGTTGTGGCTCGCGGGTTCCGGGGACTTCCGCAGCCAGCTGGCCGGCCCTCCGCGCAGCTCCCAGCTCGCCGACCTCGGCCGCCGCTTCTTCCAGCCCCCGCCCGCCCCCACTGCTTGATCAACGCCGGCGTTCCCGCGACTTGCTGCCCTTGGTTTCACGCGGTGGTTGCAACAGGGGGCGGGGATGATATTGGGATGGGGCGGGGTGACGGGCGGGCGGGGTCAGGCCAGCAGGGCGGCGAGGGCCATGACCGACAGCTCGGCGTGGAGAGTCGCCTCGTCGAGACCGACGGCGCTGTGGGGGGTGGAGTTGAGCAGCCCGAAGGTCGCGTGGGCTCGGGAGCGGGCCTCGACGTCGCTGAGCCTCGGCAGGGCCTCGCGGAGCGAGCCGGCCCAGACCTCGACGTAGGCGCGCTGCAGCCGACGCACCTTGCGCGCCTCGTCCCCGAGGTTGGCAAGGTCGCGGTCCTGCACCCGGATGAGGTCCGGGTTGCCGAGCGAGAACTCCAGATGGAACGCCACGAGCCGGCGCAGCGCGTCCTGCGGGCCACCAGCCGCCGCGGCCTCGGCCCGACCACCGCTCAGCAGGTGCTCGCTGATGCTCACGAGCAGGTCGGCGAGCAGGGCGTCCTTCGACGGGAAGTGTCGGTAGACCGCCGGTCCGCTGATGCCGCAGGCTCCGCCGATGTCCTCGATCGTGACGCCGTGGAACCCTGAGGTCGCGAACAGCCCCGCTGCGACGCTCCGGATCTGGGCGCGGCGGTCCGCAGTGGGCATCCGAGCCGTCGTCACAGGGCGCCTCCTCTGGACAGTTATGTTAGCAGTTGATAACTTGATGTTAGGGATCTCTAACAAGAGGACGCGACCGTGACTGCACGACCTCCCGTCCTCGCCAGCCGGCACGACCCCGGCAGCGAGGATGCGCAGCGCAACCGCGCCGCCCTGTCCGCGACGGGCGAGGAGCTTCGCGCGAAGCTCGGTGCAGCTGCCCTCGGCGGCTCGGAGTCTTCCCGTGAGCGCCACGTCGCCCGCGGCAAGCTGCTGCCGCGCGAGCGGGTCGACGCGCTGCTCGACCGCGGTTCGGCGTTCCTCGAGCTCAGCCCGCTGGCTGCCGACGGGATGTACGACGACGAAGCCCCCGGTGCGGGCGTCATCACCGGCGTCGGTCGGATCGCCGGCCGCGAGTGCGTGGTGGTCGCCAACGACGCCACCGTCAAGGGCGGCACCTACTACCCGATGACGGTCAAGAAGCACCTGCGTGCGCAGGAGGTGGCGCTGCAGAATTCGCTGCCCTGCATCTACCTCGTCGACTCCGGCGGTGCTTTCCTGCCGCGCCAGGACGAGGTCTTCCCCGACCGCGAGCACTTCGGCCGGATCTTCTTCAACCAGGCCAACCTCTCGGCCCGCGGCATCCCGCAGATCGCCGCGGTCCTGGGCTCCTGCACCGCTGGTGGTGCCTACGTCCCGGCGATGGCCGATGAGGCCGTCATCGTCCGTGACCAGGGCACCATCTTCCTCGGCGGCCCACCGCTGGTGAAGGCCGCAACGGGCGAGGTCGTCACCGCCGAGGACCTCGGCGGTGGTCTGCTCCACAGCAAGACCTCGGGCGTCACCGACCACCTCGCCGACGACGACGTCCATGCCCTGTCGATCGTGCGCAGCATCGTGGCCACGATCGCCCCGCGCACCGACCGCCCATGGCAGACCCAGCCCACCGAGGATCCGGCGTACGACGAGAGCGAGCTGCTCTCCGTCGTACCCGCTGATGCCCGGACGCCCTACGACGTGCGGGAGGTGATTGCGCGGCTGGTGGACGGCAGTCGCTTCCTGGAGTTCAAGAAGGAGTACGGCGCCACGCTGGTCTGCGGGAC
>JBKKBU010000083.1:0-23359 GCA_046713755.1 Mycobacteriales bacterium | reverse complement strand
ATCTCGACCTGGGCCACCGAGGCGCTGCGTCCCGATCTCACGCTGTTGCTCGACGTCGACCCGGCTGTCGGGCTTTCCCGGGCTACCACGGGGGGCGCCGACCGCATCGAGGCCGAGTCGCTGGCGTTCCACCAGCGGGTCCGGGCGGGCTTCCTCGAGCTGGCCGCGCGCGAGCCGGACCGCTACCTCGTGGTGCCGGCCGGGGAGCCCGTCTCGGTCGTGCAGGCGGCCGTCCGCGGCCGCGTCCAGGCCGCGGCCAAGGGACTCACGGTGGCGGGCCCGTGAGCGTCTTCGCTGGACTGGGCGGACAGGAGCACGTCGGCGAGCAGCTGCAGGCGGCGGTGGCCTCGGCCGGTGCCGGGGTGGGCGGCGGGGACGGTGGGCCCGGCGGGATGACGCACGCCTGGCTGTTCACCGGTCCGCCCGGGTCCGGCCGGTCGGTCGCGGCGCGCGCCTTTGCCGCCGCCTTGCAGTGCACCGAGGGTGGCTGCGGCCACTGCGACACCTGTCACCAGGCGCTCTCCGGCAACCACCCCGACGTCGCGGTGATCGTCCCGGAGGGCCTGCACTTCAAAATCGACGAGGCCCGAGAGGTCATCACCCGCTCGTCGCGGTCGCCCACTCGCGGGCGTTGGCAGATCACCGTCATGGAGGATGCCGACCGGATGGAGGAGCGCACCTCCAACACGTTGCTCAAAGCCATCGAGGAGCCGCCGCCGCGCTCGGTCGTGCTGCTGTGCGCACCGTCGGTCGAGGACCTGCTGCCGACCATTCGGTCGAGGTGTCGCCTCGTGTCGCTGCGGACCCCGCCGGTCGACGCGGTGGCGCAGGTGCTCGTCGAGCGCGATGGCATCGATCCCGCGATGGCTGCCTTCGCGGCGCGCGCGGCGCAGGGTCACATCGGTCGGGCTCGTCGGTTGGCGACCGACGAGGAGGCGCGCACCGAGCGCCGCGAGGTCCTGGCCCTGCCGCGGTCGCTGCAGGGCGTCGCGTCGGCGCTGGCCGCTGCCAAGGCACTCGTCGACGCGGCCAAGGAGGAGGCGGACCAGGCGACGTCGACCCGCGACGCCACCGAGCGGCAGTCGCTGGCCACCGCCCTCGGTGAGGGCGCCACCGGCAAGGGCGTCACCGGTTCCACCCGTGGCAGCGCGGGTGCGCTCAAGGATCTTGAGAAGCGGCAGAAGTCGCGCGGCACCCGCACCCAGCGCGACGCCCTCGACCGGGCGCTGGGCGACCTCGCCGCCTTCTACCGCGACGTCCTCTCGCTGCAGCTGCGCACCGGCGTGGAGCTCGTGCACGTCGACCTCGGTGAGCAGGCCGCCACCCTCGCGCGCGCCACCACTGCGGAGTCCACGCTGCGCCGCATCGACGCGGTGCTGGCCTGCCGGGTCGCGCTGGACGGCAACGTCGCCCCCCTGCTGGCCGTCGAGTCGATGGCACTGTCCCTCCGCACCGGCTGACCCCCCTCTCTCGCAACGTCCGCTCCACCGGGAGTGGCCCCGGCGCGGGTGAGCAGACGTTGTGGGTGGCGTCGTACTGTCCCTGTGTGGGGATGGTGTGCGCGGTCAGCTTCGAGCGCTACGGGCGGCTCTACCACTGCGATCCCGGCCCGCTGACCCCGAAGGTCGGCGACAAGGTGCTCGTCGTGACCGACGGCGGCACCGAGGTGGCGGAGTGCGTCTGGGCCGCGGAGTGGGTGGGCGACGACACCGCAGGGATGCCGGTGCTCGCGGGCCTCGCCGGTCCTGCCGATCTCGAACGGGACGAGGACAACCGGCGCCGCAAGGCCGAGGCGCGGGTCGCGGCCAAGCGGCTGGTGCGGCTGCATGCGCTGGCCATGAAGGTCGTCGGCGTCGACGTCCTCGCCGGCTCGACCACCATCTACTTCACGGCCCCGGAGCGGGTCGACTTCCGCGAGCTGGTCCGCGACCTCGCCCGCACGCTGTCGACGCGAATCGAGCTGCGGCAGCTCTCCGCCCGCGACGAGGCGCGAATCCAAGGTGGGATCGGCAGCTGCGGCCGCGACCTGTGCTGCGCGAGCTTCCTCAAGGACTTCGAGCCGGTGAGCCTGCGGATGGCCAAGGACCAGGACCTGCCGCTCAACCCGCTGCGCATCACGGGGGCCTGCGGCAAGCTGTTGTGCTGCCTGAAGTACGAGCATCCGCTGTACGCCGAGTGGAAGGCCGACGCCCCGCGGGTGGGGGAAGCCGTCGAGACTCCCGCCGGCGCCGGGAAGGTCGTCGCCCACGATGTGCCGGGTGATCGCGTCGTGGTCCGGCTGGCTGCCTCCGGCGTACGTTCGGCGTGCTCGAAGGCCGACGTGTGCGGACCGCGGCAGGCGTACGCCGGCCGGGACTCGACCGCCACCGACCTGCCCTAGACTCGCTGCCGGTCCCTCTTGGGTCCGCCGCCTTAGCTCAGTCGGTAGAGCACCTCACTCGTAATGAGGTTGTCCGGAGTTCGATTCTCCGAGGCGGCTCCACACCTTTCACCCCTCGTGACCTGCGGGTTTGCGTCATCAGCGGCGAGTTGATCTTCCGCGACACGCGCGGGCTGCCGTGTCGGTGGTCCCCATGTGGTCCCAGCCCGCGCGCCGATCGTGTCGTTGTTGGCGTCGCTGGCGCTGGATGTGGGCCGCGGTGCGCGGGGAACGAGAGCTGAGGCAGATCTTCTCGTCAGCGGGCAGCCGGTGGTGCCGACGGTGCCTGCCGCAGATACCGGTCGGCATGATCACGAATCACAGCCTTCGTGACAGGCGCGAAGTACAAGCCCAGTGTCTGCGGCGAGATGGTCTGCATCAGGTCGCACGCGTGCTGGGGATCAGCGGCACCCGGTTCGCAACCCTCGCCGTAGTGATGATGAGCGCCCAGGAGGTGCCCGAGTTCATGCGCCAAGACCAGGCCGCCGCTGTCAGGGATCGGCGGTCCGTCCTTCGACGGGTCAATCGGTAGGTCGATGCCTGTGATGCTGACCCCCACGATGCCTGCAACTTCCAGCATCCCGACGGCGAAGGCACTGTCATCGGCAGCGATGCCACCGATGCAATCCGCCCGCCCGCCGCTGTCGAGCGTGCGCGTCGTGGCCAAATAGACCGCATCGATGCCGACGGGCCGCTTGCCGCCCATCCTCTTCTTCAGGAAAGCAAGCCAGTCGTCGGCAACCCCGGACAGCTTCGGAATGGCGATGGTCCGCACGGTCGCCTGGAGACGGATGCCAACGGCGTTGTAGGCGCGGGCGGCGTCGCTTGCTGCTTCGCGGGCGAGCGCGAGATCGGCTGGCGAAGCAAGGACGAGTACTCGCAAGAGCCGTGGTCGTGCGTCGTAGGTCGGCAGCAGCGTCGAACCGGGAGACCCCGAAGGTACGAGTTGGTCGCAGTCGGCCGGCGCTTGTGCGCGATCAGCCACCGATTCTGCGTTCACAGGGCCAGCGAGCGTGAGGGCGGCGGCGAGCAACGCCACCGTGCAAGATCTGACCGAGCGGGCGTTGATCACCGGCGCAGCATGGCAGGACGCGAATTGCCGAGCAAGGCAGTGCTCGTCGTGGCTGTGGCACAACGCCGCCCGTAGGGCGTCCCGCGAGGTGGTGGGCCAGAGGGGACCGGCGTGCCGGTCGCGTGCTGCAGGACTTGTGCCATCCGCGTCGAAGATCACAGCCGAGACAACTGTGGTGAACGAGGGGGAACGTTGCCAGCCGCCAAGCGAGCCCTCGCCGCAGCGTGCGCGATCCTGGTTGGGTGCAGCCTGACACCGGCCGACGCTGGCTATGAGCCCCCTACTCAGCGACCCACCGTCCAACCTGGTTCGCTGATCTTCGTGCCTGACGACAAGGGCCGCTGCACCTTGGGTTTCCTGGTGCGCGACCCCGAGGGGGTGACCTACGGCGTGACCTGGGGTAGCTGCCCAGCAGACCAGCCCAGCCCGGCGACCGTCGGCGTGAACACTGCCTTCTACGGCGCCCGGACCTGGAAACCTGGCAAGGGTCCGGTCGTGCAGGGCTATAACCCCAAGATCAAGGCCGTGGGGCGATTCGTGCTGCAGGTCAGCGAGCCGGACAACGATTCACTGCAATACAGCATCATCCGCCTCGATCGTGGGGTGACCTACGACAGCACTGTCGCGCTGACCGGCGGCCCCGCTCCGAAGCCCTACACGGCCAGCACCCTCACCCCGCAATCCGTCACCTCGGTGACTCACGATGGCTACGCCACCGACGTCGAAGGCGGGCCGCAGGGCTATCACAACGGCCAGCGCACCGAAGTGGCCTACCTCGGGCTGGAACCAACCAGTTTTCGCGTCACGGCCGCCGCGACCCTCAGCGAGGGTGGCGCACCAGTTCTCCTTCTCCCCGGCGACGGCCCCGCGATCGCGGTTGGCATCCGCAGCGGCAGGTTCGGGACCGGCGCCACTGTCGGAAACGAGGACGGCCGCGCGGCAGGCTCGGTCATCTATCGGCTCGACGCCATCCTCCAAGATGCCTCAGAACTGCTTGGACGCCGCCTCAACCTGCTGTCAGCCGGCAAACGCGGCAAGACCACCAGATAGTCGTCTCCGTTGTCGGCGGGCGCCCGCACCATCGAGCTTGGGTCCGAGTGCCACTGAGGCGGCTGTGGACAGCGCTGCCGTCAATCGGGGCCCAGATGGTCAGTTCGACCGGGACGTCAAGGTCTGGATGACGCGGCCTTCGACGTCGACTGCCTCGGCTTTCAATCCTTCCTCGGACTGGAGGTCTGCGAGGGCGCCGCGCAGTTGGTCGACCCAGTAGGTCTCCGCTGCGGTCTCCCGTCGGCGGAACGTGCGCACCTCTTGGGTGTGAGCCCCGATGGTGATGCGGACGGCCGCTGCATGAGCGGGAGCGAAGCCAAGTACGAGATCGAGATCCGATCCCGGGAAGGGGGGAGCGAGGGCCGTGGCGACTAGCTGCCCACGGGAGGACAGGTCCGTGCACAGTGCTGGTGAACGGTGGGGGGCGACGAGGCCGAGGCAGATCTGGCTGCCATCCCTCCCACCAATATGTGATGCCACCCGCAACTCGGACGTGCCGTGAACTGTGGTGGCGACCACCGGCAGCGTTCCGATGCCCCGGGTGCCGCGCACAGCCGACGCCGGGACGAAGGCGTCGAGTTCCGCGGGCTCCGCGCGCCGCGGCTCGCGCCTCAGCGGCGACACCTGCAGGGAATCGATCACTGCCGTGAGCACGGCGTCGACGTCGACGGCCGGGTCGGCAGTAATGGCCGATGCGGTGATGCTCAAATGCGGGTCTTCGAACCAGGTGATGCCGACGGAGCGACGGTCGTCGCTGCTCAGCGCGTAGTCCTGCGTCGTCCGTTCGGCCGGGTGACCGCGGACCTCCGCGACGACAGTCTGTGGTGGAAGCGGGTGCCCGAAGCTTGGCCGGAACGTCCCACCGTCGCCGAGCTGGGCGGCCCGCACCGAGACGGTTACTTCATCCGGCGTGCGCAGCACCACCTGATCCGAGGTCGTACTCACCGGCGGCTCAGGCGGCCGCGTCGTCGTGCTCTGGACGGTCCACCCCTCGGGCAGCGACCTCATCGCCACTCGGTTCCCGACGGCCACGGAACCGGCCACGACCTCGGTCACCGTCCGGTCCCTGTCCCGGTCCGTGAGCGTGACAGCCGCACCTCCGACGAGGACCGCAACGGCTGTTGCGGATGCCACCGCTGCGCGGCGCCTTCGGCGCCTCCGACGAACGCCGGCTACCGCCGCACGCCAGGCACCCGCCGGGGCGTCCACCGTGGTGAAAGGCGCCGGCGGGAGAACAGCGTTCTGATGTGTCACCGGGAATCCTCCTCGACGAGATCGGCCCGAAGCAGTTGGCGGGCCTCGACCAGCCAGCGGCGGACCGTGCCCGGCGGCTTGCCGAGCTGACGGGCGACCTCGTCAACAGCGAGGTCGGCGTAGTAGTGCAACAGGACCGGCTCGCGCAGCCGGCGCGGCAGCCGCTCCACGAGGTCGCGGACGACGAAGTCCGCCGCGGGAACCGCGACGGTCGACTCCCAACGAAGCCGCTCAACGGTCTTGCGCCTCGACTGGCTTCGCCGGATCTCGTCAACGACGAGGTTGGCGGCGACCCCGTAGGCGTATGCCCGGTGATCGTCGACCGATCGCCAGCGCAGCAACACGCGCACCATCCGCTCACCCGGACTCCAGGTCGGCTGGCTCCGTTGGCCGACCGGCTGGCCGTGCTTGCGTCAAGGTGACGAATACGTGACTATGTCGCATGCGCATTGTCCTGCTTGGCGGCCTATGTCTAACCATGGTGCTCGTCCCTGTCGCCACGGCAGAGAGCACCCACAACGTGATCGCCGGCAAGACGACCGTGCTCACAGGCCATCTCAGCGGTGCTGCGACGTACGGTCCTTTCTTCCCGATCAGCGGTCAGGCTGCCCCCGATGAGTGCGTCTCCGACGGCTGTCGCGACCACCACATTCGCGTCGTGGTCTCCAAAGGACAGCTCGCGCAGATCGCCTGGGCGATCGACGCTCCAGCTACCGGCCCCGGCGTGGACCTGCGGATCTATGACAGCGCCGGCAACATGATCTCGTCCCGAAACGGTGGCGGCGCCGACACACCGACACCGTCCACGTCGACCTACGGCAAGACCGCCCCGCTGAAGAGTGGCGCTTACCTGGTCCGCACCTCGATCAGCGGCGGAGTAACGGACTACCAGGCTCAGCTGCAGCTCATCACCCGCCGCGCCAAGTAGGCGGGCGCTGTCAGCCGAGCGTGCGGCGGATCGGCTCGAGTTCGACGTAGGTCAGGCAGGTCTCGTGGCGGAGGAAGAACTCCCGGGCGACCCGAGCGGCCTCGTCGAGGTCGCGCTGGTCCGGGTGGAGCGACACCGAGCAGGTGCGGCAGCCGATCGTGAGCGACGTGACCGGCGGCCGTTCGGTGTCACCGGGAGAGATCGCAGCCGTGGGCTGCGCCGACAATGTCCTGGCCAGCGCCCGGGCGTTGCGGGCCTCCCGCCGAGCCCGGTAGGACAGCTCACTGGCCTGCCGTAGGGCCTCCTCGCCCGTCACTTCCGACGGCGCCGCGGCGGAGGCAGCGAGAAGGCGCTCCGGGCGAATAGCGGTCACGGCAACGGGCGTACCCGCGCTGACGGAGAAATCACATCAATACCAGTCATCCGCGGGACTGCCCGCCGGCTCCCATGATCATGGGGAGCCGCCAAGCGTGGGAACCGGCCCGGCAGGCTAGTGACGTAGTCAGATTGACTATGTGTGTCTAGTCCGTCACGTTCTGTGAAAGATCATTCTTTCTAGTGGCGACAGAAACGTCCCTTTCGCCCACCCTTTGTCCATGAGCCCTTGCACCGGTGCTGTGTCAGCAACCCGTCAGATCCTTCCGCAGGGGCGCGCGCTTTCTGAGGGGCAGTGGCGATCGCGCCACCGGGCCCTGCTCTACCTGCTCCTCGCGCACGCGCCGGTGCTGCCCGGCTGGGCGCTGGTGAACGACCACCCCGCGCTGCACGGGCTGCACGGCTCGATCGCCCTGCTGGCGCTGTCGCTGGTCGCGGCCGTCGCGCGGTCGCGGGCGATGGCCGCCGGGTCGGTGGCGTTCGGCTTGGTGCTGGCTTCGGCGCTGGTCGTCCACCTCGGCGGTGGCCACACGTTCTTGCACTTCCACTTCTTCGTCATCGTCGCGGCGCTCGCGCTCTACCAGGACTGGGTGCCCTTCCTGCTGGCCCTCGGATTCGTCGTGCTGGAGCACGGGGTCATCGGAGTCGTGGCTCCGCACGAGGTTTACAGCGACGCCTGGTCGCAGGCCCACCCCCTCGCGGCGGCCGGCGTACACGGCGCCTATGTCCTTGCTGCCGCGGCGGCGAACGTCGTGTCGTGGGGATGGTCACAGCGGGAGCGGATGGAGGCAGACGGCCGCATCCAGGTGGAGGCCGGTCGGGTGCGGGACAGCGAGCGCCGACTGGCCGAGCTCATCGACAACGCCCCGACGATCGTCTTCGTCAAGGATCTGCAGGGGCGCCTACTGCGCGTCAACCCGCGCTTCGCCGAGTTCTACGGAAAGCGCGCCGACGACCTGATCGGCAAGACGGCCGGCGAGCTGTTCGACCGGCCCGAGCTCACCGGTCTGCTGGAAGCCGACCAGGAGGCCCTCCGCATTGGCGGCGTGGTGGAGACCGAGCACGACGTGGACTTCGAAACCGGCTCCCGCACCATGCACATCGCACGGTTCCCGCTCCTCGACGAGGCAGGCGAGCCCTACGCCGTCGCCGGCATCGGCACCGACATGACCCGGCGCGCTGCTGCGGAAGCCGACTTGCTGCACCAGTCGCGGCACGACTCACTCACCGGCCTTCCCAACCGGACCCTGCTCTACGAGCGGCTGGATCAGGCGTTGGCCACCGACTCCCTGGTGGGGGTGCTCTTCCTCGACCTGGACGGCTTCAAGGAGGTCAACGACAGCTTCGGTCACGACGCCGGTGACGCGTTGCTGCAGGCGGTCGCTGCCCGGCTTCAGGGCGTCTGCCGCGATGGTGAGGTGCTCACCCGCCTGGGCGGTGACGAGTTCGTGGTGTGCCTGCCGCATCTCGTCGATGTCGCGGCCGCGGAGGACACGGCCCGGCGCGTGCTCGAAGCGCTCTCGGAGCCCGTGGAGCTGCCTGAGCGCGTCATCGAGATCCGGGGCAGCTGCGGGGTCGCCGTAGGTCGGGGGCCCGACGGGGCCACTTCCATGCTGCTGCTGCGCGACGCGGACACGGCCCTTTACGAGGCGAAGGCGGCCGGCCGCAACCGGGCGGTGACCTTCGTCCCTGCGCTGCGCGAGCGCGACGAGCGCCGCCGCCGGCTCCAGGGTGACCTCGCCGAGGCGCTGCGCGACGGCACCGGCCTCACGCTGCACTACCAGCCGATCTTCGACGCCGGGAGCGGCCGCATCGTGCTCGCCGAAGCGCTCATCCGCTGGCAGCACCCCACCGACGGCATGCTCCCTCCGGCCGAGTTCCTCGGGCATGCGGCTGACTGCGGGCTGCTGCCGGCTCTCGACCGCTGGGTCGTCGCCAAGGCGTGCGCGCAGGCCGCCGAGTGGCAGCGCGCCGGTTTCGACGTCTCGGTCTCGGTCAACGTGACGCCGGCCAGCGTCGGTGACGGCAGCATCGTGGAGTGGGTGCGCGGGGCCTGTGCCCAGACGGGGCTGGCACCCACCCGGCTCGTCATCGAGCTCACCGAGACGGCCGTCGTGGAGCACCCGGCGGCCACCTCGGCGGCTCTCACCCAGCTGCGGGCCATGGGGGTCCGGGTCGCGCTGGACGACTTCGGCACCGGCTTCAGTTCGCTGTCGCTGTTGCGCGACCTGCCGGTCGACATCGTTAAGATCGATCGGAGCTTCATCGCCGGGACGGTGCGCAGCGGCCGCGACGCCGCCATCGTCGAGGCGACCGTGCAGCTCGCCGGGGCCCTCGGGGCGACGACCATCGCCGAGGGCGTCGAGGAGGAGGCCGAGATGCGCGCCGTCATCGCATCGGGGTGCGAGATGGTGCAGGGCTACTTCCTGTCGCGACCCGTCGAGCCGGACGCCGTCACGCTCCTCCTGATGGGCGGCATGCCGGCTCAGCGAACTGCCGCCACTGCTGAGGGACGGCGGCCAGTTCCGGTCTGAATGAGCCGGATCTTGGGACCTTGGGCCCTGCCGCACTGGTGCGAACGACGCCATGGTGGTCGAGCCCCCCGGCCCCGAGCGCAAGGAGCGAGGTCCACATGACCGTGGTCGACCACCAGCGGTCCCTCGTCGGCGACGTGCCCGGCCGACGGCCGATGGCGATGCTCGGCGTCGCGGCGCTCGGCTTCGCCGTCAACATCTGGGCGTGGGCGCGGCTGAGCCCCTTGGCAATCCGGTTCAAGAACGACCTGTCCCTGTCGGCGTTCGAACAGGCCCTGGTGGTGGCCGTCCCCGTCCTGGTCGGCTCGCTCGGACGCATTCCGGTCGGCGTGATGACGGACCGCTACGGCGGCCGGATCATGTTCCCAGCGGTCTCGCTCGCCACCGTCGTCCCCGTCCTGTTCCTCGGTCTGGTCGGCCATGCTTCGTTCGCCGGCTTGCTGATCGGTGGCTTCTTCCTCGGCGTCGGTGGCACCGCCTTCGCCGTCGGCGTCCCGTTCGTGAGCGCCTGGTTCCCACCGGAGCGGCGGGGCCTCGCGATCGGCTTGTTCGGTATGGGGATGGGCGGCACCGCGATCAGTGCCCTCACGACCGTGAAGCTGGCGTCCGCCGGCGGCCTGCAGCTCCCGTTCCTGCTCACGGCCGCTGCCCTGGTCTGCTACGCCGCCCTGGCGGCAGTCGTGCTCCGAGACGCTCCCGGCCGCGTGCCCAGTGTCGGTTCGGCCACTACCCGGCTCCGCCAGGTCTTCCAGCTTCGGGTCACCTGGCATGCCTCGGCGTTGTACGCGATCGGGTTCGGCGGCTACGTAGCGTTCTCCGTCTACCTGCCGACCTACCTGAAGAACGCCTACTCCCTGGCGCAGGTCGATGCCGCCAACAAGATGGCCGGCTTCGTGCTGCTCGCTGTCCTCATGCGCCCCGTCGGTGGCTGGCTGTCCGACCGACTCCCACCGACCACGGTGCTGGGCGGCGCGTTCCTGACCGTGACCGTGGCCGCGACCATCCAGTCGTGGACGCCCGCTCTCTCGCCCGTGGGGACCGCGGCTTTCCTGGTGATGGCGGCTGCTCTCGGCGCTGCCAGCGGCGCGACCTTCGCCCTGGTGGCGCAGTTGGCTCCCGCCGACAAGGTGGGTTCCGTCACCGGGGTGGTCGGTGCCGCCGGTGGGCTCGGGGGCTTCGTGCCACCCCTGCTCATGGGCTCGGTCTACGGCAGCTCCGGCTCCTATGCGGTCGGCCTGGCACTGCTCGCTGCCGTCGCGGCCGCCGCCTTGCTGTTCACGACCACCGTGGTGCGCCACGCGCACGTCGGCCGGCCGCAGCATGTCTGACCGTCACCCCGGTGTGCGACGGCGCACTCCTCGCGCTGGTGTCGACGGCGAGATCACGGCGGCACTGGTCCGTGCCGGCAGGCACTTCCGCAAAGGTGCGGTGTCGGAGGACCTGCGCACCCTTCACCAGATCGGCGGGCGCGAGGCGGACAGCTTCTACCGGGACCGCTGGAGCCACGACAAGGTGGTGCGCTCGACGCACGGCGTCAACTGCACCGGTTCCTGCTCCTGGAAGGTCTACGTCAAGGACGGGATCATCACGTGGGAGTCGCAGCAGACCGACTACCCCTCCGTCGGTCCGGACAGCCCGGAGTACGAACCCCGCGGCTGTCCCCGCGGCGCCGCCTTCTCCTGGTACACGTACTCGCCGACGCGGGTCCGCTACCCCTATGTCCGAGGCGTCCTGCTGCAGCTGTTCCGGGAGGCGAAGTCGCGGCACGACGGCGACCCGGTGCTCGCCTGGGGCGACATCGTGTCCGACCCGCTATTGGCCAAGCAGTACAAGAGTGCCCGTGGCAAGGGCGGCCTCGTCCGAGCGACGTGGGAGGAGGCGATCGAGCTCGCGGCCGCGGCGCACGTGCACACCATCAAGACCTTCGGCCCGGACCGGGTCGCGGGCGTCAGCCCGATCCCGGCGATGAGCATGGTCAGCCACGCATCCGGCGCGCGCTTCTACACCCTGCTCGGCGCCCCGCTGCTGTCCTTCTACGACTGGTACGCCGACCTCCCGGTCGCCTCCCCCCAGGTGTTTGGCGACCAGACCGACGTGCCCGAGTCCGGTGACTGGTGGGACGCGACCTACCTGATGCTGTGGGGCAGCAACGTCCCGGTCACCCGCACCCCCGACGCGCACTGGATGACCGAGGCGCGCTATCGCGGGCAGAAGGTGGTCGTCTGCTCGCCCGACTACTCCGACGCGACCAAGTTCGCCGACGAGTGGCTAGCCCCTAGTCCGGGCACGGACGGCGCACTCGCGATGGCGATGGGCCATGTGCTGCTGCGGGAGTTCTTCGTCGAGCGGACGACCCCGTACTTCGACGGCTACGTCAAGCGCTTCACCGACCTGCCGTTCCTCGTCCGGCTCGACCGACGCGCCGACGGCACGTACGTCCCCGGCAAGTTCCTCACCGCGCACGACCTCGGCCAGGAGGTCGAGCACGCGCAGTTCAAGACGGTTCTCCTCGACGCCGCCAGCGGAGCGCCGGTCGTCCCGAACGGCACCCTCGGCGACCGGTTCGGCCCGGCCGGTGCGGGCCGGTGGAACCTCGAGCTGGGAGACACCGACCCGCTCCTCACCCTGTACGGCGAAGGCGCGGTCACGGTGGCGCTACCGCGCTTCGACAGCGCCGACGGCTCGGGCAGCATCATCGAGCGAGGGGTCCCGACCCGGACGGTCGGCGGCCACCTGGTCACCACCGTCTTCGACCTGTTGCTCGCGTCGTACGGCGTCGGGCGCGACGGCCTGCCGGGGGTGTGGCCGACCGGCTACGACGACCCGACGTCACCGTGCACCCCTGCCTGGCAGGAGCAGATCACCGGTGTGCCGGCCCACAAGGCCGAGCGGATCGGCCGGGAGTTCGCCCAGAACGCGGTCGACTCCAAAGGTCGCTCGATGATCATCATGGGCGCCGGCACCAACCACTACTTCCACTCCGACACCATCTACCGGGCCTTCCTCGCCCTCACGACCCTCACCGGCTGTCAGGGCGTCAACGGTGGCGGCTGGGCGCACTACGTCGGGCAGGAGAAGGTCCGGCCGCTGACCGGTCATCAGATCCTCGCCATGTCGACGGACTGGCAGCGACCACCGCGGCAGATGATCGGGACGGCGTACTGGTACCTCGCGACCGGGCAGTGGCGCTACGACCCTTTCCAGGTCGACGTGTTTGCGTCCCCCACCGCAGCTCCGGACTTCCAGGGGATGACCACCGCGGACGTGCTTGCTCAGTCCGCCCGACTCGGCTGGATGCCGTCGTACCCGACCTTCAACTGGAACCCGCTGGACCTCGGTGACGCGATCGTCCGGTCGGGTCAGACGCCCGCCGACTTCGTGACGGCCGGCATCGCGACCGGGCAGATCAGGTTCGCCGCTGAGGATCCGGACGCACCCGAGAACTTCCCGCGGGTGCTGACGGTGTGGCGGGCGAACCTGCTCGGGTCCTCCGGCAAGGGCAACGAGTACTTCATGCGCCACCTGCTCGGCGCGGAGAGCTCACTGCGGGCCGAGGAGGCGCCGGAGGGGTTGCGGCCACGGGACGTGACGTGGCGCGACGAGGCGCCCGAGGGCAAGCTGGACCTGCTGCTGGCGCTCGACTTCCGGATGACCTCCACGACGCTGTTCGCCGACATCGTGCTGCCGGCTGCGACCTGGTACGAGAAGCACGACCTGTCGAGCACCGACATGCACCCGTTCGTCCATGCCTTCAGCCCGGCGATCGCCCCGCCGTGGCAGACCCGCACCGACTTCGACATCTTCGCCACCCTCGCTCAGGAGGTGAGCAAGCAGTCGGTCGGGCACCTCGGCACCCGCACCGACCTGGTCGCGGCGCCGCTGGCCCACGACACCCCCGACGAGATGTCCCTGCCGTCGGGAGTCGTGCGGGACTGGCGGGCTGACGGCAGCACCCCCATCCCCGGGGTCAACTTTCCCAAGCTCGTGCTCGTCGAGCGCGACTACACCCAGATCGCCGCCAAGATGGTCGCCCTGGGCCCGCTCGCCGACAGCCTCGGCGCGACCACGAAGGGGGTGACCTACGACCTGACCGAGCCGGTCGCCTACCTGCGGGCGAAGAACGGGGTGGTGCGCGGCGGCCTTGCCGACGGCCGTCCTCGGCTGGACCGCGACGTCCACATGTGCGAGGCCATCCTGGCGCTGGCCCCGACCACCAACGGCCACCTGTCGGTCCAAGGCTTTCGCACACTGGAGAAGCGGACCGGCACCGCTCTGGTCGACCTCGCCGCCGAGCACGAGGGCAAGCAGATCACCTTTGCCGACACCCAGGCCGGGCCCACCGCCGTGATCACGTCGCCGGAGTGGTCGGGGTCCGAGCACGGTGGTCGTCGCTACTCGCCGTTCGTCATCAACGTCGAGCGCTCCAAGCCGTGGCACACCCTGACGGGGCGTCAGCACTTCTTCGTGGAGCACGACTGGATGACAGCCTTCGGGGAGCAGCTCACGGTCTTCCGGCCGCCACTGGACATGCATGGCCTGTTCGCCGAACCACGGCTCGGTGAGATCGATGAGCTGGGCGTCGCGGTGCGCTACCTCACGCCGCACTCCAAGTGGTCGATCCACTCCGAGTACCAGGACAACCTGTTCATGCTCAGCCTGTCCCGGGGTGGCCCGACGATCTGGATGAGCAACCTCGACGCCGACAAGGTCGGCATCGCCGACAACGACTGGGTCGAGGCGGTCAACCGCAACGGCGTCGTGGTGGCCCGGGCGATCCTCAGCCACCGGATGCCCGAGGGGACCGTGTTCATGCACCACGCGCAGGAGCGCACCATCGACGTACCCATCGCGGAGACCAGCGGCAAGCGGGGCGGCATCCACAACTCCTTGACCCGGCTGCTCATGAAGCCGACGCATCTGGCGGGCGGCTACGCGCAGCTCAGCTACGCCTTCAACTACCTCGGTCCCACGGGCAACCAACGCGACGAGGTCACCAGGATCCGCCGTCGATCGCAGGAGGTGACCTACTAGATGAAGGTCATGGCGCAGCTGGCGATGGTGATGAACCTCGACAAGTGCATCGGCTGCCACACCTGCTCGGTCACGTGCAAGCAGGCCTGGACCAACCGAAGCGGCGTGGAGTACGTCTGGTTCAACAACGTCGAGACCCGGCCGGGACAGGGCTACCCGCGCACCTACCAGGACCAGGAGCGCTGGCAAGGCGGCTGGACCCTGAACAAGCGCGGTCGCCTGACCCTGAAGGCTGGCGGTCGGATCAAGAAGCTCCTCAGCATCTTCTCGAACCCGCTGATGCCGTCGATCAACGACTACTACGAGCCCTGGACCTACGACTACGAGACGCTGACCAACGCGCCGGCCCAGCAGCACAGCCCGGTCGCCCGGCCGAAGTCGCTGCTCTCGGGCAAGAACATGAAGGTGCAGTGGTCGGCCAACTGGGACGACGATCTGGGTGGCGGGCCGAAGCTCACCGAGGACGACCCGGTGCTCAAGAAGCTCAGCGAGAAGATCACCCTCGACTTCGAGCAGACCTTCATGTTCTACCTGCCGCGGATCTGCGAGCACTGCCTCAACCCGGCCTGCGCGGCCTCCTGTCCGTCCGGAGCGATCTACAAGCGCAGTGAGGACGGCATCGTCCTCGTTGACCAGGACCGCTGTCGGGGCTGGCGGATGTGCGTCACCGGCTGCCCCTACAAGAAGATCTACTTCAACCACAAGACCGGCAAGGCCGAGAAGTGCACGTTCTGCTACCCACGCGTCGAGATCGGTCTCCCGACGGTGTGCGCGGAGACCTGCGTTGGCCGGCTGCGTTACATCGGGGTCGTGCTGTACGACGCCGACCAGGTCCTCGAGGCGGCCAGCGTCCCGGATGACAAGGACCTGTATCGCGCCCAGCGCGAGGTCTTCCTCGACCCGGCCGACCCTGCCGTGCAGCGGGCTGCGGAGGAGGCGGGCATCCCGCGCGACTGGATCGACGCAGCCCAGCGGTCTCCGGTGTGGGCGCTCATCAACCGGTTCGAGGTGGCCCTGCCGCTGCACCCGGAGTACCGGACGCTGCCGATGGTCTGGTACATCCCGCCGCTGTCGCCGGTCGTCGACTCCCTGACCGACACCGGCCACGACGGTGAGGGTGCGGGCAACCTGTTCGGAGCGATCGACACGCTGCGGATCCCGGTCGCCTATCTCGCCGAGCTGTTCACCGCCGGCGACCCGGCACCGGTCCGTGACGTCCTGGCGAGGCTGGCCGCGATGCGGTCGTTCATGCGAGACATCAACCTCGGCCGCGAACCCGACCTGAGCATCCCTGACGCCGTGGGCATGACACCGGAGGACATCGAGGACATGCACCGGCTGCTGGCCGTCGCCAAGTACGACGAGCGCTACGTCATCCCCTCCGCGCACGCCGAGGGCCGCGACCCGCAGCAGCTGGCGCACTCCCTGGAGGAGCTCGCGACCGAGTGCTCGCTGGACGTTGACGGCGGTCCGGGGATGGGCGCCTCCGGGCCGTTCGGCGAGTCCTCCGGTGGTCCCGTGCCCGTCGCGCTGGAGAACTTCCACATGCTCAAGCAGCGGCAGCGGTCAGACACCTTCGTCGACCCGGCCGATGGCCGGGAGCGGGTCAACCTCCTGAACTGGGACGGCAGGGGCACGTCGGGGGTCTACCTGCCGCCCGCCGAGGAGGAGCAGCAGTGAGACCCGATGATCAGGTGGTCGCGCTCCAGGCCGCGTCGCTGCTGCTCGGCTACCCGGACCGCGCGGTGTACGACCAGCTTCGGCTGCTCGGCAGGGCCGCCGGACAGCTCCCCCCTGAGGCTGGAGTGCCACTGAGCCGGATGGTCGCCCATCTGTCCCGGACGGAGCAGCACCAGGCCGAGCAGGACTACGTCGACGTGTTCGACCTGCGCCGGCGCTGCTGCCTGTACCTGACGTACTACGCGTTCGGTGACACCCGTAAGCGAGGCATGGCCCTGCTGCGCTTCACCCACGCGTACAAGAGCGCCGGCCATGCGCTGGTCAGCGACGAGCTGCCCGATCACCTGTCGGTCGTCTGCGAGTTCGCGGCCACCGGTGATCTCGCTGCGGGGCTGCACCTGCTCGCCGAGAACCGCGCCGGCCTCGAGCTGATCAGGATGGCGCTCGCCGACCTCGCCTCGCCGTACACGGATGTTCTCGACGTCGTACGCGCCGTCCTTCCCGAACCGGCGCCGCGTGACCTCGAGCGGGCGATGGAGCTCGCTCGAACAGGGCCTCCCGAGGAGGAGGTCGGGCTCGAGCCGTTCGGCCCGCCTGAGTACACGGGAGCGACCCGGCGATGAGCGCCAGGGAGCTGCTGCTGTGGGTGATCGTGCCGTACGTCAGCATGGCGGTCTTCGTCGGTGGGCACCTCTGGCGCTACCGCTACGACAAGTTCGGGTGGACGACCCGGTCCAGCCAGCTCTACGAAAAGCGGCTGCTGCGCTGGGGATCCCCGCTGTTCCACTTCGGGATCCTCGGGGTCTTCGCGGGTCACGTGGTGGGGCTGCTCGTGCCCGCTTCCTGGACCGCGGCGGTGGGCATCTCCGAGACCGCCTACCACGTCATGTCGTTCGCCCTGGGCACCCTCGCCGGCGTCGCGACCGTCCTCGGGATGGGCATCCTGATCTACCGCAGGCGCACCGTCGGTCCGGTGTTCAGCGCGACCACCAGGAACGACAAGGGCATGTACGTCGTCCTCGGCGCCACGATCCTGGCGGGGCTGCTCACGACGGTGCTGACGAACCTGACCGGCAACCCGCACGACTACCGCGAGACCGTCGCTCCGTGGATCCGCTCCGTCGTGGTGCTGCAACCCGACACCGACCTCATCACCGCGGCACCGTGGGGCTTCCAGCTGCACGTCCAGCTGGCCTGGCTGCTGTTCGCCGGCTGGCCGTTCACCAGGCTGGTGCACGTGTTCTCCGCGCCCGTGGGCTACCTCACGCGGCCCTATGTCCCCTACCGGTCACGGGCGGCGGCCCCAGGGCTGCGGGACACCCGTCGCGGCTGGGACCAGGTCGGGGCCGACGATCGCCGATGACGAAGTGCCGGGGCGCATCGCCCTGACTACTCGCCTCGGCGCAGGCGGGCCCGCGCGGCCCTGGTGCCGCGCCACCCGGCGTAACCCACACCCGTCCCGGCCGCCGCACCGGCGAGCAGCAGGGCCACCGACAACGCCGGCCGCGCGCCGCTGACGGCGCCCCGAGCCGGCACGGCCACGCGTCCCTTCACCCCCGGTGACGCGGCCTGCTCCAGCAGGCTGTCGAGCAGACCCGGGGGTGGTTCCTCCACCGGACCCGCCAACTGGACGAGCCCCGCGGCGACGTCGCGCTGCAGCGAGAACTCCGCCTGACAGGCCCGGCACCGACGCAGGTGCAGCCCCACCAGGCGGCGGCGCAGCACCGGCAGTGAGCGATCGACGTACGCCGGGAGCTGGGACTGCACCTCGTCGCAGACCCGGCTCCCCGTGGTACCCGTCGTGGCGTTCTCGGTCATGCCCCCACCAGCTCTCTCAACCTCGCGTGCGCCCTGTGCAACCGCACCTTCACCGCCCCCTCGCTCACGCCGAGCAGCTCGGCTGCTTCGCGCGTCGACAACCCCTGCACGTCCCTGAGCACGACGACCTCGCGAGCTTCGTCGGACAGGTCCGCGAGTGCGGCTGCGGTGCGCCGTGCCAGGTCGGAGCGCTCGACCCGCTCCCCCGGCCCGGCGTCGTCGGAGAGCAGCTCGTCGGGCTGGAAGTCCAGCGCGCCGGCGCTCTGCCCCCGCGCGCGGACGTCGCCACGGCGACGCAGCTGCGTCATGCAGACATTGACCGTCACGCGGTGCAGCCACGTCCCGAAGGCCGCTTCGCCGCGGAAGGCCATCACCGACCGGACCACCCGCACGAACACCTCCTGCGTCGCGTCCGCGGCATCGGAGGGATCGCCGAGCAGCCGGCGGCACAAGGCATAAACATCGGCGTAGCTCGCCCGGATGAGGTCGTCCATCGCCCCGCGCTCACCGCGCTGGACGGCGCGCACCAGCGCCGCATCGACCTGCACGACTCATTGGACCGCGCCGGGCGTCCGCAGTTACGCACCGACACGTTTTTGTGTAACCACCTCAGCTTCGCCGAGTCCAACCAGGTGAGCGAGGCAAGGCGCCTCGCCGACAGTTCCGGAACTTCTCCGGAAAGGACCGGTTCCCATGTACGCGTTCGTCGTCTTCCTCGGCCTGGCCCTTGGCCTCACCGTCGTCATGCAGTGCCTCGACGAGCTGCTTCCCGTCAAGGTCCCTGCGGCCCTCACCCGCACCATCGGCGTCGCCCTCGCAGCGGGCTTCGCCTGGATGCTCGACTACTCGGTGTTCACGTCCTTTGGCCAGGACCTGCGCGCCGACTGGATGCACCCCGTCGTGACCGGTCTCGCCCTCGTGGGCGGCGGCGAGTTCGTCCGCTCGCTGGTCGCCTCCATCGGTCACCGTGCCGGCGAGGCGCCCGTCGAGGTAGCTCCGGTACGCGGCGTCAAGGCCGCGTAGTTTCACAGGAGCACGTCGTACGCCGGAGGCCGGTCCCGTCACACGGGACCGGCCTCTGGTGCTTCCGCCTCAGGTGATCAGGTCGTAAGCGAGCTTGGCAATGAGGACGCTCACCACGACGAGGAAGACCTTGCGCACCCAGGCCGACCCGTAGCGAAGGGCAAGGCGGGCGCCGAGCTGGGAGCCGAGCAGGTTGGCGGCTCCCATGAGCAGGCCCAACGTCCACAGGAGATGACCGAACGACGCGAACAGCAGCAGCGCTGCGAGGTTCGTCGCGGTGTTGACCACCTTCGCCGTCGCCGACGCGTGCAGGAACGACAGGCCGGCGGCACCCACGAGCAGGAACACCAGGAACGAGCCGGTGCCGGGGCCGACGAGCCCGTCGTAGCACCCGATCGTGGCGCCGCCCACCACCGCGAGGACCGACTGACGTCGGGGGGTGAGGCGCAGCGCTTCGACCTCGCCGAGCGACGGACGGCGCGCGGTGTAGAGGAACACCCCGATGAGGGCCACCAGCACCAGCGGACGCAGCACGGAGCTGTCGAGCACCTCCGCGAGCGCCGCCCCGCCGGCAGATCCCACAAACGCCGCGAGCGTCATCCGCACGGCGGTGCCTCGGTCGATCCGCACCCGCCGGCAGTACGTCACCGCCGCTGAGGCCGTCCCGATGATCGACGACAGCTTGTTGGTGCCGAGCAGTGAGACGACCGGAGTGCCCGGCAGGACGAGCAGCAGGGCCGGCAGCTGGACCAGCCCGCCCCCGCCGACGATGGCGTCGAGGCTGCCAGCCACGAAGGCCGCCAGGCAGAGCAGCAGCAGGTCGCTGAGCTCCGGCACCGCTAGATCCTCAGTGCTTGGCGTCCGGGTCACCGACGTGGTCGACAGCGTGCGGGTCGGCGAGGAAGCGCTGCTGCGAGGCGACCACCTCGGCCTCTGCCTCAGTGCGGCCGACCCATGCTGCGCCCTCGACGGACTTGCCAGGCTCCAGGTCCTTGTAGACCTCGAAGAAGTGCTGGATCTCGAGCCGGTCGAACTCCGGCACGTGGAAGATGTCCTGCAGGTGCGACTGCCGCGGGTCACCCACGGGCACGCAGAGCAGCTTCTCGTCAGGGCCGGCCTCGTCGGACATCTTGAACATGCCGATCGTCCGGGCGCGGATCAGGCAGCCGGGAAAGGTTGGCTCGTCCAGCAGCACCAGGGCATCGAGCGGGTCGCCGTCGCCGCCGAGGGTGTTCTCCACGAAGCCGTAGTCGCTCGGGTAGCGGGTGCTGGTGAACAGCATCCGGTCGAGGCGGATGCGACCCGTCTTATGGTCGACCTCGTACTTGTTGCGCTGACCCTTCGGGATCTCGATGGTGACGTCGAACTCCACGGGGCCTCTCCTGTTCGCCTTACGGGGCACCTAGTGTCGCGCACGGCCGCTCTGGCCCGACGGGAGGTGAGTGTGTTCCACAGCACAGGCAGTCGCGTGATCGCGGTGCTCGCGGTTGCGGTGCTCTCCGCCGGAGGCGCGGCGACCGTCGTGCTCGACAACGATGCGACCAACCCACCCCCGGTCGGAGCGACGGCTGCACCGCCCCCGACCCCCCGGCCAGCCCGGATGCCGCTGCTGCCCGCTGCCGGGTCAGACGCTCCCCGGCCGGCGACCGCTGCCCTCATGGCGGCGCTCGCCCCCGTGCTCGCCGACCCGGCCGTGAAGGGTCGGTTGGCGGTCTCGGTCCGCGACGTGGACAGCGGCGAGGTGGTCCTGGATCTGCGGGGCGACACGGCGGTGCTCCCGGCGTCGACCGCGAAGATCGCCACCGCGGTGGCGGCGCTGCTTGCCCTCGAGCCCACCGCCGTCCTCACGACCCGCGTCGTCGCAGGAGCCCGACCTGGTGAGGTGATCCTCGTCGGCGGCGGTGATCCGCTGCTCGCTGGCCCGAGAGCCGCCCGCGGCTACCCGCGCGCGGCCCGGCTCGCCGAGCTCGCGGGGCAGCTCGCCGGCACCGCCGTCACCCGCGTCCTCGTCGACGACTCGCTCTACGTCGGGCCGCGGCTCGGACCGGGCTGGCGGCCGGCGTACGTCACCAGCGGCGACGTCGCTCCTGTCTCCAGCCTGTACGTCGATGCCGGACGGTCCCGTCCAGGACGGGGCCCCAGGGTTGCCGATCCCGCTTTGGCGGCCGGGCAGGCTCTGGCGGCGCTGCTGAAGGTGCGGGCTCCGGTGGCCCGGGTGGTGATGCCCCCTGACGCCATGGTCCTGGCCACCGTGGCGAGCGTCCCCGTTCCGCAGCTCGTCGAGGACATGCTGCTGCGCAGCGACAACGACCTCGCCGAGTCGCTGGCCCGGCAGGTCGCCCTCGTGAGGGGACAGCCGGCGACCTTCGCCGGTGCCGCCACCGCGGTCCGGCAGGTGCTGGAAGAAGCCGGCGTGCCGCGCGGCTCGCTGGCCCTGGTCGACGGCAGTGGGCTCTCGCGCGACGATCGGTTGCAGCCGGCGGCTCTGACAGCCGTGCTGCGGGTGATCGCCCGGGGCGATCAGAGCCGGCTCGCTCCCGCGCTGACCGGGCTCCCCGTGGCGGGCTTCGACGGCACCCTGGCCAAGCGCTTCCGGAAGGGACCGTCCCTGCCCGCCGCCGGCACCGTGCGGGCCAAGACCGGAACCCTCAACGGGGTCAGTGCCCTCGCCGGCCTGGTCCGCACCCGCGAAGGACGGTTGCTGGCCTTCGACCTCACTGCCGACGGCGTCCCGCTCGGTGCGACGAGGCAGGCCGAGGCAGCGCTGGACCGCTTCGCCGCCGTCCTCGCCTCCTGCGGCTGCCGCTGATCCCCCACCCCCACCCCCACCCCCTCCCCGACCCCCAACCCCTCCCGCAACGTCCGCTCGGCTGCGCGAGCGGCACTCCCGGTGGAGCGGACGTTGCGGAGGGGGAGCGAGGCCGACGTAGGGTCGGCGACATGGCTAGCCCGATCGACTACCAGCTCGCTGCCCGGACTGCGGCGAAGCTTGCACCCGCCCCACCGGCCATCAGCTGGGCTGAGGCGTCCGACGTCGTCACCGAGCTGCGCGGCCTCGCGGTGTCCGCCGAGAAGCACGTCCGCGAAGTGACCGGGCTGATCCCGCCCGGTGATCCCCTCGAGGCCACGGTCGTCGACCGGGCCGGATGGGCAGCGGCCAACGTCGAGGGCTTCAAGGTCATCCTCGAGCCGCTCGCCGACAAGCTCTCGCAGAGCTCGGCGATCGCCACGGCGGTCACCTCCCGGGTCACCGGGCTCCAGATGGGCGCCGTCCTGGCGTTCATGTCCGGCAAGGTCCTCGGCCAGTACGAAGCCTTCACCGCCGAGGGCACCCCCGGTCGCCTCATCATGGTCGCCCCCAACATCGTGGAGACCGAGCGGCAGCTCGGCGTCGACCCACACGACTTCCGGCTCTGGGTCGCCCTGCACGAGGTCACCCACCGCACCCAGTTCACGGCCGTGCCGTGGTTGCACGACCACGTCCGCTCGGAGATCGGCGCCCTGCTCACGGCCTCGGGGCTCGACGACCCGTCGGCGGTGTTGGACCGCCTCAAGGACGCCCTCACCAAGATCCCGCGGGGCGGCTCGCTCGTGGAGCTGCTGCAGACCCCCGAGCAGAAGGCAGTGATGGACCGGGTGACGGCCTTCATGTCGCTGCTCGAGGGCCATGCCGAGCACGTCATGGACGGCGTCGGGCCCGCCGTCGTACCGACGGTGGTTCAGATCCGCGACCGCTTCCAGCAGCGTCGCGCGCAGCGGGGCAGCCCGCTCGACCGGGCGCTGCGTCGACTGCTGGGTCTCGACCTCAAGGCCTTGCAGTACGCCGAGGGCAAGCGCTTCGTCGATGCCGCAGTGGCCGAGGCCGGCATGGTGGGCTTCAACCGGGTCTGGGAGTCGCCCGAGACCTTGCCCACCCGGGCGGAGATCAAGGCCCCGCTGGAGTGGGTCCGCCGGCTGCACGGCTCGACCAGTGCGGCCTGACGCCGGCATGCCAGCCCCATGACGCCGGCCATGACCCCGGCCATGACGCCGGGCTGATGGCGGGCCCGCCGGCGGCGACGGCCGCGGTCCGGTTGGCGCTGCGCCGCTGCCTGCTCGACCTGCCGGCCGACGCCGTCGTGTGCGCGGCGGTCTCGGGCGGGGCCGACTCCCTCGCTCTCGCGGCGGCGCTGGCC
>JBKKBU010000082.1:0-2934 GCA_046713755.1 Mycobacteriales bacterium | reverse complement strand
CTGCCGCCGCCGGTTGCGGCCCTTGAAGCGCGCGCCCGGCGCCGCGGCGGTGACTCCCGCCAGCCACTCGGCGGACTCGAGCTCCGGGCTCCAGTTGGGCATCTGGGTCACGTCGGCCACGAGGTCGTAGGCGCGCTCGGGCGGGCAGGCGATGGTGGTGCTGGCCTCGGGCATGGTGGCCTCCTCGCGGACTCTCACGGACAGGTGGGAGCCACCATGCACTAACCGACCTCTGCCTGCACGGCTCCGAACCCAACCGAACCGGCGCCGCTCGGTGTAGACCGACCGTGACCAGCACCGTCGTGGAGGGAGCGCGTGTGGACTCGGCGGACTTCGCCGCCTGGGTGCGCCCGCACCTGGCCGTGATGGGACGCGTGGCCGCTCGCCTCGCGCCGGGCGCCGACCGCGACGACGTCGTCCAGGACGCCCTCACCCGCGCTTGGCGCAAGCGGCACCAGTACGACGAGAGCCGCGGGTCGGCCGCCGCGTGGCTCTGCGCGATCGCGGCAGGTGAGGCCCGGCGCACCCGCGGTCGCAGAGAGCCACTCCTTGAGGCAGTGCCAGATCTGTCGTACGACGTGCCTCGCGACCTCGACCTCGAGCGCGCCATCGCGACCCTGCCGAAGCGGCAGCGCGAAGCCGTGAACCTGCACTACTTCGCTGGGCTGACGGTCGTCGAGACGGCGGCCGTCATGGGCTGCGCCGAGGGCACCGTGAAGTCGACGCTGTCCGACGCCCGCGCCCGGCTCCGGGACCAGCTGGGAGAGGACACATGAGCATCGAGGATCGCCTGCTGTCAGCGGGAAATGCCTGGCGCGAGTCCCAGCCGCCCGTCACTGCTGTGGCGGACGTACGCCGGAAGCCGGCGCGGTGGCTGCCCCTGACGGCTGCCGCCGCGACGGTCGCGGTGGTGGTCGGCGCCTCCCTGCTGGTGTCCCGCGATGACTCCCCCGCTCCTGTCGCATCCGGGATCGTTCCCTGGGCGGAGCTCAAGTTCACCGAAGCCGACGTGCCGGCGCCCCGCCTCCCCGAGTTTGACTCAGTTGCGCCACCGATCGCCCAGTGCGGTGCCGACCAGGTGCGGGGCACGGTCGCCCGCCTTGCCAGGTCGGGCAGCGACGTCACGGGTCGGATCGAGCTGCGAGCGACCACGGCCTGCGCGATCGGGAGCGGCAACCCGGTCCTGAGCTTCACCGGCCCGACGGATGGCTTGGTCGGCCCGAGGTCTCGTTTTGAGGGGCACGCGGCTGCCGTGACACCCCCGGCTCGGCCATCGCTGATGGTCTCCGATGCGTCGCCCGTGGCCATCCCCTTCCGGTGGACCGGGTCGAACTGCGTGCCGGCCGACCTCCTTCGCATCGAGGGCCTCGACGCCCTGCCGGGGGTGTACTTCGTGGCGATCGACAAGGCGTCCTTCGCGCCGTGCGACACCTCCGCACCCTCGGCCGACGGGGAGCTCGTCGCGGGCATCCCGCACCAGGCGGGCCAACCGGCCGCCCGGTTGCCCGAGGGACGCGATGCCCTGCGGGTGTTCCTCGAGCTCCCCCAGCAGCTCGACACCGACGACTTCCGCTACGTCGTCTCCCTCGCCAACCCCACCGCGCGCGACATCCCCCTGTCGCCCTGCCCGACCTACGCGTGGAGCCTCACCTCGCACCCGAAGACGCCGCCCGGCGGCTACCCGACACCGGACGCCGGAGGTGGGGTGCTGTCCCCAGGGTTCGGGACGGCCGGCGGCGGCGGCCGACTGAACTGCGACGCCGCCCCCGATGCCGTCGCCGCCGGTCAGACCGTCCGATTCGAGATGCGCATCCCGCCCGAGCTGACCATAAAGAACACCGCGACAGCCAAGGTCACCTGGGCCATCGCCGGCCCAGCCACCGCCGTCAGCGACGTGCCTGCACAACCCACCGACTCGAACGGGCCCGTCGAGCCGTCGACGGGCTCGGGCACAACGACATCGCTGCGCGCCGACCTCGACGACGACGGTCGGCCGGACCTTGCGACGGTCAACGCGACCACCGGCGTCGTCGTCGTGATCACGGCGGCCGGCGAGCTACCCGCTCTGCAGGTGTCCCCCGCCGTCAACCCAGAAGCGCAGGGAGTCCTGGACCTGCCGGGCCCAGACGGCCTGCTCATCTCGACAACTTCCCCTGGAGCCAGCGCGGCGCAGAGGGCCGTGGTCATGCGGGTGGTCGACGGGCGGCTCGTCCACCTGCGCTACAGCGATGGCGACCGCGAGCCCCTCGAGCTGCTCTTCAACAACGGCCGGGGGGACCAGTGGGCCGGGGTGCGCTGCACGGCCACCGGCCTGCGGGTGCTTCGCGCGGCACTCGAGACCAGCAACACGGACACAGTGGTCTTCCGCGAGCAGGACCTCTCTCTCGGACCGGACGGCATGGGCAGGGGCGAGGTCCGGGTCACGGGCGTGCCAACGCCCTCGACTGGCGAGGCCATCTCGACGGCGGCACAGCTCGCCGCGACCAGCTGCGCCGGCTTGACGGCCCGGGGGATCTCGCGAGGTGAGCGGTCAGTGACCCACGCCCGCTGACCGACTGGTAGGCAGCACCCATGAGCGATGTGGTGCACGTGCGCGAACGCAGTCGGTTCGAGGTGGTCGAGGGCGAGTCCACGGCCGTGCTGACCTACGTCCGCGAGGGCGACGCGGTGCGCTTCGAGCACACCCGCGTGCCGGCCGAGATCGAGGGCGAGGGCATCGGCACGGAGCTCGCCGCCGCCGGGCTGGGGTGGGCCCGGAGCGAGGGGCTTGTCGTCGTACCGCAGTGCTCGTTCGTGCGGGCCTATCTCGACGAGCACCCGGAGGTGGCGGCGGAGCTCGACGTCAGGTAGCCGGGTCCGGACGACCGACATCCACCTGCCGCGCACGTGGCTGCGGTCACGCTCGGGCATGCCGTACGACGGATGAGGTGGATG
>JBKKBU010000081.1:0-2948 GCA_046713755.1 Mycobacteriales bacterium | reverse complement strand
CTGGAGCATCGCGGCGGTGAGCGCGACGACGTCGGGGCGCTCCGCGCCAAGCGCCACGACCTCGTCGGAGAACACGTTGGTCCAGGACCGGGCTCCGGCAACCAGGGCCTTGCCGGTGAGCGGATCGGTCCCGGGACCGACGGCGTGCAGGCAGTCGGCCTCGTCGTCGACAGCGGGCTGGTAGCCGTAGCCCTTCACCGTGACTGCGTGGACGATGACCGGGCCACCGAAGTCGCGGGCCCGGCGGAGCGCGGACTCCATCGCGACGATGTCGTGGCCGTCGACCGGACCGACGTACTTCAGGCCGAGGTCCTCAAACAGCATCTGTGGCTGCAAAAGGTCCTTCAGCCCGCGCTTGAGGCCGTGCAGGGCTTCGTAGAGCGGCGGGCCGAACAGCGGCGTGCGGGTCAGCACCGACTTCACCAGGCCGAGCGTCTGCTCGTAGCCCTGCGTCATGCGCAGCGAGGCCAGGTGCTCGGCGAGCCCGCCGATCGTGGGTGAGTAGGAGCGGCCGTTGTCGTTGACGACGATGACGACCGGCAGGTCACCGCCAGCGATGTTGTTGAGCGCCTCCCAGCACATCCCGCCGGTCAGGGCACCGTCGCCTACGACGGCCACGACGTGGCGCTTCTCGCCGCGCAGCGCGTAGGCCTTCGACAGACCGTCGGCGTAGGACAGCGCGGTGGAGGCGTGCGAGTTCTCGATGAGGTCGTGCTCGGACTCGGCGCGCGACGGGTAGCCGGAGAGCCCACCCCGCTTGCGCAACGTGTCGAAACGGTCAGCCCGGCCCGTGAGGATCTTGTGGACGTAGGCCTGATGGCCGGTGTCCCACAGGATCCGGTCCCGCGGCGAGTCGAAGACCCGGTGCAGCGCGATCGTGGTCTCGACCACACCGAGGCTCGGGCCGAGGTGGCCACCGGTGCGGGAGACCGCGTCGATCATCAGGTCGCGGATCTCGGCGGCGAGCACGGGCAGCTGCGTGGCAGCCAGGCGCTTGAGGTCGGTCGGCGTGTGCACCGACGACAGCAACGTCACGCGGACTCCTCCATGCTCCGAGCCTAACGGCGAGTGCGGCGAAGGGCGCGGCGGCGAGCCGGTTCTCACACCCTCCACACATGCCTTCGCACGACAGGCCCAGCCGGACGGGTGGCCTTAGAGGCGAGGCACCCAACGATCCCCGCGCAGGGCTGCGTCGACCAGCGCGACCTGTCGGCCGGTGCCAACCAGTCGCCGCCCCTCCCGGTCGTAGGCAGCGAGCGCTGCCGCCACCACCTCGGGCGGCACGACGCCGCGCAGGTCCGCACGGAGCGTGGCCAGCCCGTCGCGGGCAGCCTGGACCCCCGCCGCGACGTGACCGGCAGCAAACCGGGCGAGTACGACGGGATGCGCCCGCAGCACGTCGTAGGCGCGGTAGTCCGGTGGGCAGAGGTCGAAGAGCCAAGCGACCGCGCTGCGCTCCCAAGCCGGTGCCTGCGGCGGCAGCACCTCGGCCGGCCAGCCGGGCGGCACGGCGTCGGTGCTCATCGGGATCTCGTCACGGTCAAGGAGTGTGCCCGAGGTGTCGAGAACACCTGGGAGGACGCGGTCCTCAAGGGAGGAATGCCGCATGTCTGGGGGGACGGTGGAGGACCACGCAGCGGCGCTGCGGGCTGCCGTCAAGGCGCTCAAGGAGCCGGCTGCCCCGCAGCGCGCACCCGCGCCGACGACCTCGGTCTACGGCCGGGCCGCCAGGGCGGTGCCCGCCGACGTGCATCCACCGGCCAGCCGGGAGGTCCTCCGGAGCCGCTTCCACAGCGTCGAGACCTCCGCGCTGCTTCCCGGCACGACGATGGCGATGCTCGTCCTGCCGACCCGCACCACGGTCCCGCCCGAGCTGCTGCACTCGATGCAGCAGCTCGTCACCGGTGGCGCCGTGGTCATCATCCTCGGTCCCGACCTGCCCAGGAACGTGCCGGCCGACCGCGGCACCCCCCTTACCGTCCCGCTGCGCTCCGACGACTCGCTCGCCCAGGAGTGGGCGCTGGTGGCTTGTGGCCCGCAGCGCCGGGTCGCCTTCCTGGCCCGCCGCGAGCCGGGCTCGGCCGACCTGTGGAGCTGGCTGACCACCCGCGACCAGGTTGCCGTGCACCGAGCTGGGACCGCGATCCTCGAGCGGGTGCCGTTCCTGCGGCTGCGCGTGCCGCTGCTCAGCTCCTGACGGCTGCCCCCAGCGCGCCCGCCTCGAGTGCGGCCCCTAGTGCAGCGTTGGCGGCCGGCAGGGCCGCCTCGGCCCAGCCGTCGACGAGGGACAGCCGGGTCCGACGCTCCAACAGGTCCGCGGCGGTCAGCGCCCCCTCGGCGACGACGCCCCACGCCAGCTCGACGCCAAGCACCGGCACACCGGGCGCTACCGGCAGCAGCAGTCGCGGGTCGGCGGCGGCCAGCGCGGCCACGTCGCCGGCTTCGGATCCGTAGCGACGGATCAGCCGCGCCGGGACCCCCGCGGGGACGGCGCCCACCGCTCCGAGCAGCGGCAGCTCCGCCGTACGGCAGGGGGTGTCGGTAAGCCGGTCCACCGCGTCCTCCGCCATCCGACGGTAGGTCGTGAGCTTGCCCCCGAGCACCGTCCAGGCGCCGTTGTCGCCCTGGACGACCGCGTGGCGGCGGGACAGGTCTGCCGTCGGTCCCTCAGCCCCGGCGAGCAGCGGCCGGACACCGGCGAACGAGCCGATCACGTCGGACCGGGAGAGCGGCACCTCCAGGCCGTGGGACAGGACTTCCATCAGGAAGCGGATCTCGTGCTCCTCGGCCCGTGGGACTTCCGGGACGGCGTCGATCGGATCGTCGGTGAGCCCGACGTGCACGATGCCGTCGGCGTGCGGCAGGGCGAAGACGTAGCGGTTGCTCTCGCCTGGGACCGGCACGGTCATCGCTGCAGCGGGATGCCCGAGGACGGCTGACCGCAGGAC
>JBKKBU010000080.1:0-8291 GCA_046713755.1 Mycobacteriales bacterium | reverse complement strand
TCGCCGCGGTGCTCGCCGCGCCGCCGCCGCTGGTCGCCCGCCGCCGGGTGCGCGGGGCAGCGCCGTTCGCGGCCGGGGCGTCAGTCGAGCTGTCAGCCGAGGAGGCGCCGGCAGAACGGGAGTCCGTGCCGGGGGCGTCCTGCGCGGGACCGTCGGCGGTCTCCGTGAGCAGGTCGGTGGTGTCGGTCAAGGATCGTCCTTCGTGAGGACCGTCCCGCTCGCGTGCTGCGGGCCGGTCAAGGGGGCCGGGCGGTGGGGTCAAGGTCGTCCGGTGATCCCCACCCGCAGGCGGGCGGGGAGCTTGTGCATCCGCAACGGTCCGACGCAGCGCCGCACTGCGGGCGTCAAGCCCACGGGCGGAGTGGAGGGGCCGGAGCGGTGGCGCGGGGTGTCAGGCCGGCCTGCTCGGCGGATGCACGAGGCCCAGAGAGGGCAACTGGTGCGTGCACAGCGTAACCGGACAGTCGTGCTCTGCACAACAGGGGTCGCCCCCGGCGTGTTCGGGCTAGGAGTCCCTCACCGTCAGGACAGGGGCGCGAGCGTGGCGCCGGCCAGGTCGACCGTGAGTCGGTGCGCGATCCAGCCGCGTGGCACCCGGCCGGCGACCGCCTCGGCGGACCGCTCATCGACCAGCGCCAGGACCGGCGGGCCGGCGCCGCTGATCACCGCCGGCACGCCATCGGCCCGCAGGGCCTCGACGAGCGTGAAGGAGCGCGGCATCGCCGGGGCGCGGTAGTGCTGGTGCAGCCGGTCCTCGGTAGCGGCCAGCAGCAGCGCAGGGTCGGTGGTCACGGCGTACGACAGCAAGGCCGCGCGGGCGCTGTTGGCGGCGGCGGCGGCGTGCGGGACCGTCGCCGGCAGCAGCTCACGGACCTTCTTCGTGGATGCCCGTGTGGTGGGCACGAACGCGACGGGCGCGAGCGAGCCGTGCGGGGCGAGGCGCAGCGCGTGCGGCCCGTCAGCTGCGGTCCAGGCCAGGGTGAAGCCGCCGCGCAGGCAGGCGGCGACGTTGTCGGGGTGCCCCTCGAGCTCGGTCGCGAGGGCGAGCACCGCGTCGTCGTCGAGCAGGTCCTCCCCACCGAGGACGAGCGCCCTGGCCGCCAGCAGGGCGGCGACGAGCGCGGCCGAGGACGAGCCGAGCCCACGCGACTGCGGGATCCGGTTGGCGCAGACCAGCTCGAGACCGCGGGGCTGCCCGCCGAGCCGGTCGAACGCGGCCCGCAGCGAGCGCACGACGAGGTGCCGCTTGTCTCGTGGCAGGTCATCGGCACCCTCGCCGGCCACGTCCACCGCCAGTCCGCTGTCGGCGACCCGCACCACGACGTCGTCGTAGAGCGCCAGCGCGAGACCGGCGCAGTCGAAGCCCGGGCCGAGGTTGGCGCTCGTCGCCGGGACACGGACCCGCACGGGAGCGGCACGGAAGGACGGCACGTCAGGTCTCCAGCCGGTCGGAGGGGTCGGGCGGCACATCCTGTCGCAGACCGGGGGTGAGCACCCACCACACCGCGGCGTAGACGAGCACGACGGCGCCGGAGGCTGCGAGCAGGGTGCGGGCCGACACCACCTCCGACAGCACTCCGAACACGATCTGGCTGACCGCGATCACGAGCGTCGCCAGCATGTAGTCGGCCGAGAAGACCCGGCCGCGCAAGCCGTCAGGGACGACGGACTGCAACCCGTAGGTCGACAGGATCCAGTTGGCGCCGCCACCCGCGTGGGCCACGACGAGGCAGAGCAGCACCAGCCAGAACCAGGACGTGACGGCGAGGGCGAGGTAGCCCAGGCCGAACAGCGCCATCGACCCGACCAGCACCTTCGGCAGCCCGCGAGGATCGGCCGCCCGGCTCCGCATCACCAGCGGGCCGAGCAGAGCACCCACGCCGCGCGCGCTGTACATCAGCCCGATACCGAGCGGACCCACCCCAAAGGTGGCAGCGGCGTAGAGGGGGAACAGCGAGAGCGCGCCGTTGCCGAACGCCGGCCCGCTCTTGCAGGTGATGAGCGCCGACACCCGGCGGTCGCGGCGCGCGTAGCGCATGGCCTCCGCGACGTCCACCCGCACCGGGCGCCGCTCGCGGGGCTGCGCGGCTGGGTCCTGGAAGGGCCGGGTCGTCCGCGAGACCAGCCGGGCGGCGTAGAGCAGGAGGACGGCGTCGATGACGAAGCAGACCTCGGGCCCGGCGGTGCCGGCGACCAGTCCGCCGAGACCCGCACCGACGGCGAGCATGGTTCCCCAGGACGCCCCGGACAGGATGCTTGCTGTCGGCAGGTCCGCCGGATCCACGAGGTTGGGCAGGGCCGCCGCGACGGCGGGCTGCGAGAACGCCTTCGCACCCGCCACCGCGCCGATCGCGACGAGGGCCACCCATGCGGTGGCCTCGCTGCGGACGAGCAGCAGCAGCAGCGCGGCCAGCCCGGCCACGACGTTGCTCACCACGAGGACCCGCCGGCGGTCGAGCCGGTCGACGATCGTGCCCGCGTAGGGCGACAGCAGGGCGAACACCAGGGTGTCCGCGGTGAGCACCAGGGCGCCCCACAGGCCGGTGCCGGTCAGCTGCGGCAGCAGGATCAGCAGCGGGACGATCGCGAACCAGTCGCCGCCGAGCGCGATGAGCTGGGCGATGAAGGCCCGCCGGAAGTCGGGCTCCCTGCGCAGCAGGTCGAGGTAGGGGCTCACAGCCCCAGCGCGGCCGCCGCAGCAGCGGCGTCGTTCGCGACGGTGACCGGCTTCGGTGCCCCGGCGATGGCCCACTCCGGGTCCTTCAGGCCGTTGCCCGTCACCGTGCAGACGACCTTCGCACCGGCCGGCACGAGACCCTGCGCGTGGGCCTGCAGCAGCCCCGCCACCGACGCCGCCGACGCCGGCTCGACGAAGACCCCCTCGCGCTGGGCCAGGAGCTTGTACGCCGACAGGATCTGCCGGTCGGTCACCGCCTGGATGTCACCACCGGACTCGTCGCGGGCCGTCAGTGCCTGCTGCCACGAGGCCGGGTTGCCGATCCGGATGGCGGTGGCGATGGTCTGCGGCTGCGGGACCCGGACCCCCGAGACGATCGGAGCGGCGCCGGCCGCCTGGAAGCCGAGCATCCGCGGCCGGACCGAGACGACGCCGTCGGCGGCGTACTCGACGTAGCCCTTCCAGTAGGCCGTGATGTTGCCGGCGTTGCCGACCGGCAGGCAGTGCAGGTCGGGAGCCTCACCGAGCACGTCGCAGATCTCGAAGGCAGCCGTCTTCTGCCCTTCGATGCGGTCGGGGTTGACGCTGTTGACGAGGGTCACCGCGTAGTGCTCGGACAGGTCGCGACACAGGTCGAGGCAGTCGTCGAAGTTGCCCTGCACCTGCAGCAGCTTGGCGCCGTGAACCAGCGCCTGGGCGAGCTTGCCGAGCGCGATCTTGCCCTCGGGGACGAGCACGGCGCAGGTCAGACCACCCTTGGCGGCATAGGCGGCGGCGGAGGCCGAGGTGTTGCCGGTCGAGGCGCAGATGACCGCCTTGGACCCGGCCTCGAGGGCCTTGGAGATGGCCATCGTCATGCCCCGGTCCTTGAAGGAACCGGTCGGGTTCGCACCCTCGACCTTGAGCCAGACGGTCGCACCGACGAGCGACGACAGGTGCTCGGCCGGCACCAGCGGGGTGGCCCCCTCCTGCAGGGTCACGACCGGAGTCGCGGCGGTCACCGGCAGCCGCTCGCGGTACTCCTCGATGAGCCCCCGCCAGCCGGCTCGTGCCAGCACCGGTGCGCTCATGCGGGGTCCCCGGCGCGTCGTGAGCGCCAGCGAGCGACGCGTTGGGGGTGCTTCATGGCTGTCCCTCCACCCTCATCACGGAGGCGACCGCGCGAACGACATCCAGCGACCGCAGCTCGTCAACGGTGGCCTGGAGCGCTGCGTCGGGCGCCGTGTGGGTCACCACCACGAGCAGGGCGTCGCCGCCGTGCCCCTCCTGCCGCACTGTCCTGATCGAGACGCCACGGCTGGCAAAAGCGCTTGCCACCGCGGCAAGAACGCCCGGCTTGTCCGCGACGTCGAGGCTGATGTGGTACCTCGTGATGACGTCACCCATCGGCAGCACCCGCAGGTCGGCGTAGGCCGACTCGGCAGCGCCGCGCGAACCCGACACGACGTTGCGGGCGACCGCGACGAGGTCGCCGAGCACCGCCGAGGCGGTCGGCGAGCCACCGGCCCCCCTGCCGTAGAACATCAGCTGCCCGGCCGAGGCGGCCTCGACGAACACCGCGTTGTAGGCCTCGCGGACCGTGCCGAGCGGATGGCTGCGCGGGATCATCGCGGGGTGGACCCGGACGCCGACCCCCGCCTCGGTGCGCTCAGCGATCGCGAGCAGCTTGACCACGCATCCCATGTCCTTGGCCGATGCGATGTCGGCTGAGGTGACGTCGGAGATGCCCTCGCGGTGCACGTCCGCCGCTGTCACCCGGGTGTGAAAGGCCAGGCCGGCCAGGATCGCGGCCTTGGCTGCCGCGTCGAAGCCCTCGACGTCGGCGGTCGGATCCGCCTCGGCGTAGCCGAGCGCGGTGGCTTCGTCGAGCGCCTCCGCGAAGCCGGCGCCGGTCTCGTCCATCCGGGTGAGGATGTAGTTGGTGGTGCCGTTGACTATCCCCATCACCTTGGTTATGTGGTCGCCGGCGAGCGACTCCCGCAGGGGGCGCAGCTGTGGGATCGCGCCGGCGACGGACGCCTCGTAGTAGAGGTCCGCCCCGCTCTCGCGCGCTGCGGCGTAGAGCGTCGCGCCGTCCTCGGCGAGCAGCGCCTTGTTGGCCGTGACCACGCCCTTGCCGGCCTTGAGCGCCGCCAGCAGCAGGGTCCGGGCCGGCTCGATGCCGCCGATGACCTCGACGACGAGGTCGACGTCGTCGCGGGCGCCGAGGCCGGCCGCGTCGGTCGTGAACAGCTCGTCGGGCACCGGCAGGTCGCGGCGCTTCTGCAGCCGCCGGACCGCGATGCCGGCGATCTCGAGCGGCGCGCCGATGCGCGACTCCAGGTCGGAGGCGGAGGTGTGCAGCAGTCGCACCACCTCGCCGCCCACCGTCCCGCAGCCCAGGAGGGCAACCTTCAGCGGCTTGACCATCAGACGATCTCCACGCCGCGGAACGGCTCGCCGCTGCAGCACGAGCAACCGGTGTGGTCACGGACCGGCGGCGCCGGGCGGAACCGCCACGCGCCGGCGGCCAGCGCCACGACGACCAGCACCGCGTACGCCGCGGCGAACACCCAGCCGGCCAGCTCGCCGATCCCGACGCCGACGACGGCCAGGACTCCCAGCAGGGCGAGCAGGAACAGCACGGGGAGCCGGTTGGACGGGGTGGTCACAGGACGTCCAGGGCGAGCAGGTCGTCCTCGGTCTCGCGCCGGACGATCACCCGGGCGACGCCGTCGCGGACGGCGATGACCGGCGGCCGGGGCACGTGGTTGTAGTTGCTGGCCATCGACCGGTGGTAGGCGCCCGATGCCGGCACCGCGACGAGATCTGACGGGGCCAGGTCCGACGGCAGCGGCACGTCGTGAACGACGATGTCGCCGCTCTCGCAGTGCTTGCCGCACAGGGTGACGTTGGTGGGCTCGGCCGTCGAAGCGCGGCTGGCGAGCACGGCGGTGTAGCGAGCGTCGTAGAGGGCGGTGCGGATGTTGTCGCTCATGCCGCCGTCCACGCTGACGTAGGTCCGCAGGCCGGGCAGCTCCTTGACGGTGCCGACCTCGTAGATCGTCACGGTGGTGGGGCCCGAGATCGACCGGCCCGGCTCGACCGACAGCCGGGGCAGCGCCAGCCCGGCGGCCGCGCACTCGCGCACCACGATCGCCCGCAGGCCGGCTGCGAACTCCGCGACCGGCATGGGGTCGTCGGCGGAGGGGTAGGCGATGCCCGTGCCGCCTCCCAGGTCGAGCTCGGGCAGCTCGACGCCGTGCTCGTCGCGGATCGCGGCCAGGAGGCCGACCATCCGGTGCGCCGCGAGCGAGAAGCCACGGGTGTCGAAGATGTGCGAGCCGATGTGGCAGTGCAGGCCGACCAGCTCGAGGGACGGCAGCGCCAGGATCCGGCGGACCGCCTCAGCAGCGGCGCCGCTGGCCAGCGAGAAGCCGAACTTCTGGTCCTCCTGGCCGGTCTGGACGAACTCGTGGGTGTGCGCTTCCACCCCTGGCGTGGTGCGGACCAGGACCCGCTGCCGCATCCCCAGCCGGTCAGCCAGGGCGGCGAGCCGGGCGATCTCGGCGTAGGAGTCCACCGCGATGCGCCCCACGCCGTAGCGCAGCGCGCGCTCGAGCTCGGCAACGCTCTTGTTGTTGCCGTGGAAGGTGAGCCGCTCGGCAGGGAAGCCGACCCGCTCGGCCACCGCGAGCTCCCCGCCCGTGCAGACGTCGAGGCCGAGCCCCTCCTCGTCAACCCAGCGGGCGACGGCAGTGCACAGGAAGGCCTTGCCCGCGTAGAACACGTCGGCGCCCGCGAAGGCCTCGCGCCAGGCCGCGCACCGGCCCCGGAAGTCGGCCTCGTCCAGGACGTAGGCCGGGGTTCCGAACTCCGCCGCGAGGTCGCGGACGTCCACGCCGCCGATGCGCAGCGCACCATCGGGGCCGCGCTGCGCCGTCACGGGCCAGACCGCCGGCTCCAGGTCGGTCTGGAGGATGCCGCTCACATCCGCACCGGTGCGCTGACGCCGAGCAGCCCGAGGCCGTTCTCCAACACTGTGCGGGTGGCCTGCCACAGCAGCAGCCGGGCCAGGTGCGTGGGGGTCGCGTCCTCGTCGCCCTGGGGCAGCGCGCGGCACTCGACCTTCTCGTCGAACCACCGCTGCGCCGACTTCGCGACCTGCTCCTCCAGGTAGCGCGCGACCCGGTGCGGCTCGCGCAGCTCAGCCGCCGTGGCGACGACGGCCGGGAAGTCCGCAAGGGCCTTGAGCAGCTCGTTCTCGAGCGGGTGCACCAACAGCGAGGTGTCCGCGTTCTCGATGCCGGTGATGCCGAGGTCGGCCGCGCCGCGCAGGATCGATGCGGCCCGCGTGGCGGCGTACTGCACGTAGAAGACCGGGTTGTCCGACGACTTCTTCGACCACAGATCGAGGTCGATGTCGATCGTGGCATCGACGGACGACCGGGCCAGCGCGTAGCGGCCGGCGTCGACGCCCACCGCCTCGACGAGGTCCTCGAGTGTCACCACGGTGCCGGCCCGCTTGGACATCCGCAGCGGCTGGCCGTCACGCAGCAGGTTCACCATCTGGCCGATGCGGATCTCGAGGTTGCGCCCCGGGGTGTCACCGAACGCTGCGCAGACCGCCGACATCCGGCCGATGTATCCGTGGTGGTCGGCCCCCAGCATGATCACGACCCGGTCGAAGCCGCGCTCGCGCTTGTCGAGGTAGTAGGCGATGTCCCCGGAGATGTACGCCGGGTGGCCGTCGCTCTTGATGACGACCCGGTCCTTGTCGTCGCCGAGCTCCGACGACCGCAGCCACAGGGCGCCATCTGCTTCGTACATGTGGCCGGCCGCGCGCAGCCGCTCGACCGCCCGCTCGACGGCGCCGGACTCGTGCAGCGAGTTCTCGTGGAAGTAGACGTCGAAGTGGACGCCGAAGTCCTCGAGCGACGTCTTGATCTCCGCGAACATCAGCTCGACGCCCTCGCGCCGGAAGACCTCTTGCGGATCCTCCTGCTCGAGCGCGTCGGGCACCCGCTCGAGCACCTGCCGGACGATCTCGTCGATGTAGGCACCGGCGTAGCCATCCTCCGGCGCGGGGCGACCAGCGGCGGCCGCGAGCAGCGACGCGGCGAAGCGGTCGACCTGGCCGCCGTGGTCGTTGAAGTAGTACTCCCGGGTGACCTTCGCCCCGGAGGCCTCGAGCAGCCGGGCCAACGAGTCGCCGACCGCCGCCCAGCGCACCCCGCCGATGTGGATCGGACCGGTCGGGTTGGCGGAGACGAACTCGAGGTTGATCGACTCGCCGGCAGCGGCGTCGTTGCGACCGTAGGCAGCGCCAGCGGTGACGATCGTCCTGGCGACCTCGCCGAGGGCGGCCTCGGCGAGACGGACGTTGAGGAAGCCGGGGCCGGCGACCTCGACGGCGGCCAGGCCGGGGGTGCTGCGCAGGCGGGCGGCGATCAGCTCGGCGACCTCCCGAGGGGGGCGGCCGGCGGCCTTGGCCAGCTGCAGGGCGATGTTGACGGCGTAGTCCCCGTGCTCGCGCACCTTCGGCCGGTCGACGGTCACCACGGCCGGCACTTCGACCGCGAGCTCCCCGGCCCGGACGGCCTCGGCAACGGCAGTCCGCACCGCCTCGGAGAGC
>JBKKBU010000079.1:0-3566 GCA_046713755.1 Mycobacteriales bacterium | reverse complement strand
ATCGTGTTGCAGTGCGGCCCGGGCCCGTAGACCGGAGTCGTCCCGGTGGCACCGGCGACCTGCGCGACGCCCGCGAAGATCGAGTCACGGCCCTCGCCGCTCGGCTCGGAGTCGAGGACGTTGGGCTGCTCCTTGTCGTGCTCTTCCGGGTCGGTGCCCGTGCAGGCGCCCATCTTCCAGTAGTGCCCGGTCTCGCCCCGGTTGCCGGTGTTGACGACGGGTCCGCTCGTGCCGCTGTCACCGGTGACACCAGTCAGGCCGTTGTCGAACTTGTTGGTCATCTCCATCTGCCGCACACCGAGGTCGTAGACCTCCTGCATCCGCTGGTCGATCTTGGCCGCGTCACAGTCCGACGTCATGCCGAGGTACTCGCGGCAGTCCAGGGGCACCGAGACCTCGATGCCCATGACGACCGCGAGCTTGCCGGCGTTGATCGCGCGGCGCGCCTCGAACGGGTCGAGGACGATCCGGAAGAAGCCCTTGCCGGGACCGCCGGCCTGCGCGTCGATGTAGCGCTCGAGCTCGCGCAACCGCTGCGCCTGGAGTCGGACGCCGTCCATCTCGTTGCAGCTGTTCTTCTTGAGCGGGTAGAGCTCGCAGAGCTGGCCGTTGTCGACCAGCAGGTTCGTGAACATCCGCAGGCCGCCGCGGTGGGCCCGCTCGAGCCAGCGGTAGTAGACCTGCTCGTGGGTGAGCGAGTCGTGCTGCGGCCAGTAGCCGAACTTCGGGTAGCCGTCGGTGTCGTGGCCGCTGCCGGGGGTCTTGCCGGACAGCACGTCCTCCAGCGCCGAACCGCGCCCGCCGGGGCCGTGGTCGTCGCAGTCGACGAGCGCCTTGGCAATGCCGTAGGGGTGCCACGGCCGACCGCAGCGCACCTTCCCACCGAGGAACTCGAAGGCCATCATGTGCAGGTGCGCGTCGAGGTAGCCGCGCGTCTCCTCGTAGCCAGTGCTGCCGAGCCGCACCGGACCGGCGACGTCGAGGTCGGCCTCGGGGAAGACGGCACAGCCGGTGGTCGGCTCCAGCGCGAAACGTGCTGAACCCTTGCCTGGCACGACGGACAACGCGCCGTCCGCAGCGGCGGTCAGCGTCCCGCGGATGGCCGGGTCGACCGGGCCGGGGTCGGCCTCGGCACCGTCGTCGACGGGGAGCTCGAGGGAGAAGGCGGCCTGGGTGCCCTTGACGACCCACTCGGCGGCTGCGGAGGGCTCGGCGGCGATCACCGTGCCAGGACCACGGGCCCCGTCACGGACCGGGGCCGTCGCGGTGCCGGCGCCGGCCTCAGCCTGACCGACCGCACCGAGCGCCGGGTTGCGCACCGCGGCGACCTGCTCGTCCGACGTGCCCTTGACAGCGCCCTTGCCGGCCCCGACGGCAGTGCCGGTGGCCGCAAAGCGGTCAGGAGCGGCCGACAGGAAGTCCGACTTCGAACCGAAGAGCAGGTACTTGCCGAGGTCGAGCGCCTGGAAGCGGAACGGCTCGGCGGCCGTCACACTCGGGGCGGTGGCCGCGAAGGCCGTCGCCCCGCGGGCGACGTACTTGCCGTTGCTCGCCTTCGCCGCCCAGCAGCCACCCGCCAGCGCGTAGCGCGGGTCGGTGGGCGCGGCGCCGTCCGCTGCCGACGCCGCAGCCCGCGTCGCAACCGACGGGTCGGTCGCGAAGCCGCTGTCGGCGTTGGTGACAGCGGTGAGCGACCCGGCACCGACGGCGCCGAGGATGAGCGTCAAAACCAACGGGCGGCGAGCCAACACGGGGCGAGTCCTCGTCATCGGGGGGATCTGGAACGGGTTCTATCCAGACTTCGCCGTGCCGAGCGTGATTCCTGCCGATCATCGGCCGCGCCTCACGGCTCGAACGAGAGCACGTCTCCAGGCTGACAGTCGAGCTCCTTGCAGATGGCTGACAGGGTGCTGAACCGCACCGCTCGCGCGCGGTCGTTCTTCAGCACTGACAGGTTCACGACGGTGACCCCGACACGTCTGGCGAGCTCTGCGAGCGTCAGGTCGCGCTCGGCGAGCAGCACGTCGAGGTGCACCCGGATGCCGTGGGCCTCCTCGTCATGATCGTCCTGGTGAGCCGGCGCCTCCGAGGGCGCGCGATCCCGGCCTCGGCGTGCGGTCACACCAGGCCCTCGAGCTCGGCGCGCATCAGCGCTCCCCGACGGAACACGTCCGCGAGCAGCAGGACCCCGAGCCCCGCCACCAGGGGCACGAACGTGATCTGCAGCTGCTCGTGCACCAGCGGCCTGATGACGGGTTCGTTCAAGATTAGGTGCTCCCCCCAGGCCTGAAGGGCGCTGGCGCCGGTGCCGCCGACGGCCACAACTGCGGCGATGCGCCTCAGACGGCGGGCGTTGGCCAGGACGAAGGGGTCTCCGGTGCGGAGGCTGCGCACGACGAGAAGCAGGAGGCCGAGCACCGCGATGGTCGAGAGGCTCGCGGTGAGCCCGGCGCCGAGGAACGCGGCCTGCTGCCTCCCGGTGGGGTTGTAGGCGTTGACCTGGGCCTCGTACGGCCCGGAGAACTCGCCACGCCCGTCCGGGAACTCTCCCGCTCCGTGGAAGTACAGCTCGGGACTGGTGGTGACCGCCACCCCCCGGGCGAGCTCCGTGCGCACCGCGGGGTACTCCCCGAAGTAGGCGACGCCGAAGGCGCGGTTACCGGCGTCACGGACGACGTTGGGGAGGTGGGTGCCCAGGGCGACCGGGCTGAAGACCGTTCGGACCAGGCCGAACACCGTGGCGCTCAGCAGGGCGAGCACCATGACGGCCTCGAGGGCCAGGCTTCCTGTGACGGTCACACGCTTACGCAACATCTCGAGAGGCTCCTATCGTTGGTCGATGGTATCGACTAACAATATGGGTCAATCCGGATCCGCGCAAGGGAGGCTCAGCCTGTGGTGAGAAGCTCCTTGAGCTCGTCGGCGAGGTAACCGGCGATGAGGTCGAGGTCGGGGACGAGGTCCCGGTCTGCCACCAGCCCGAAGTGCAGCTCCCCGTCGTAGGACATGACCGTGATGTTGAGCCCCTGACCGTCGGCGACCGCCGACAGCGGGTAGTACGCCAGCAGCCGGGCGCCGGCGTAGTAGAGCGGCACCGGCGGGCCGGGGACGTTGCTGATGATGAGGTTGAAGGCGTTGACCCGCTCGACCAGCCGCAGCCTGGCCGCGAGGCGGGCGGCCTGACCGGCCAGTGCGGGCGCGGCGAACGGGGTGACGTCGGACAGCAGGTCCGCCGGCAGGGCGCCGTGCTGCGACTTGGCGTGCCCCATGGCTGCCCGCACAGCCTGCAGGCGCTCGCCCGCGTCAGCGAGGTGGGTCGGGATGGCCGCGAACATGCTCGAGACCCGGTTGCCCCCGGCGCCCTTCTGCTCGTCGGTGCGGATCGAGACCGGCACCCCGGCGACGAGGGGGTTCTCCGGGAGCGCGTCGTGCAGCAGCAGCCACCGCCGCAGGGCGCCGGCGGACAGCGCCATGACCACGTCGTTGACCGTCGTGCCGTGGGCGTTCTTCACGGCCTTGACGTCGTCGAGCGACAGGCTGACGAAGGCCCACCGCCGGTGCGGTCC
>JBKKBU010000078.1:0-3300 GCA_046713755.1 Mycobacteriales bacterium | reverse complement strand
TCCTGGGCGCGCTCGAGACGCCGCTCAAGGACGGCGACAGCGTCACCGTGCTGCCTGCGGTCGCCGGCGGCTGAGCTTGCGGTTCGACTCGCTGCTGGACTCCGTCGGGCGCACGCCGCTCGTCGGTCTCCCGCGGCTGTCCCCGTCGCCGGACGTGCGGCTCTGGGCCAAGCTCGAGACCAGCAACCCGACCGGGTCGGTGAAGGACCGGGCCGCGCTCTACATGATCGCCCAGGGCGAGAAGGAGGGCCTGCTCCGACCGGGCGTCACCGTGCTCGAGCCAACGTACGGCAACACCGGCATCTCGCTGGCGATGGTCTGCCGGATGCGCGGCTACCGGCTGGTCTGCGTGATGCCGGAGAACACCTCGATCGAGCGCCGTCAGCTGCTCACGATGTACGGCGCCGAGATCGTCACCTCGCCGGCGGCCGGTGGCTCCAACCAGGCCGTCGCTGTCGCCAAGCAGCTGGCGGCCGAGAACCCGGACTGGGTGATGCTCTACCAGTACGGCAACCCGGCCAACGCGCTCGCCCACTACGAGACGACCGGGCCGGAGATCCTCGAGGACCTGCCCACCATCACGCACTTCGTCGCCGGGCTCGGCACCACGGGGACGCTCATGGGGACCGGGCGCTACCTGCGCGAGCACCGCCCGGGCGTGCGGATCATCGCGGCCGAGCCGCGCTACGGCGAGCTGGTCTACGGGCTGCGCAACATCGACGAGGGCTTCGTGCCGGAGCTGTACGACGCCTCCGTGCTGACCTCGCGCTTCTCGGTCGGTCCGCGGGAGGCGCTGCGGCGCACCCGCCAGCTGGTCGAGGAGGAAGGCATCTTCGCGGGCATCTCCACCGGCGCGATCCTGCACGCGGCGCTGGGCGAGGCGATGAAGTGCGTCAAGGCGGGGGAGTCCGCCGACATCGCCTTCGTCGTGTGCGACGGCGGCTGGAAGTACCTGTCGACCGGCGCCTACGCCGGCACGCTCGAGGAAGCCGAGGCCGCCCTCGAGGGCCAGCTCTGGGCCTGACCCACGGCCCCCTGTTCAACGAGCCGCTCCTGTCCGCTGCTGCGCGCTCCCGTCCGATGTCCCCTCCCGTCCGATGTCCCCTCCCGTCCCTGCGGGATGTGGCGATCTCGCCCGTTGAAGCCCCCTGAGTGATCGCCCCTTCCTTGAGCCGTCGGCCTGCTGGCCTCCTGCCGCTGGCCGTCCCCTGCGGGATGTGGCGATCTCGCCCGTTGAACCCCCCTGAGTGATCGCCCCTTCCGGCGGCAGGTTCACGGGTCGGGTCGGGTCGCGGTCCACAGGTCGGGTCGCGGTCCACAGGTCTGACGGAGGACGTTGGCGGCGGGAGAGCTGCGGGGCAGCGTCCGGACGATGACCGCTCAGCCGCTCCTGCTCGTCGCTCACCGGTTGCCGTACCTCGCACCTGACATCGATCTCGCCCGATCGCTGGGGGTCCTCGCGCCGACGGTTGCTCGCGCCGATCCCCGGACCCGCCGCGAGCTCAAGGCCGGCCGGTGGCAACGCCACGGGCAGGTCGTGATCTGCCACAACGGCCCGCTCTCCGACGAGCAGGCGGTATGGGTCGCGGTGCTGCGCAGCCCGGTGGGCGTGGTGCTCGCCGGCTCCATGGCGGCGGTCCGTCGCGGCTTGAGCTGGCCGCTGCCCGCCCGCCCTCAGCTGCTGGTTCCGGCGGCCGGCCCGCTTCCACACCTGGCCGATGTGGATGTGCGACGGACGCGCCTGCTCGAGGCTGAGGACGTTCACCCGGTGGCTCAGCCCCCTCAGCTGCGGCTGCCAAGGGCGGTCGTCGACGAGGCCTCGCGGGCACGTCGACCGGACGACGTCCGGGCCTTGCTCTGCGCCGCCGTGCAGCAGCGCATGGCTCGCGTCGCGGATCTGCGCGAGGTGGTGCTGCGGATGGGTCCGATCAAGCATCGCGCCCTGATGCTCACCGCGCTTGTGGACGTCGAGGGGGGTGCGCACAGCGTGCGGGAGATGGCCTTCGGGCGGCTGCTCCGCCGGGCGACCCTGCCGCCACCCAGCCGTCAGGTCGTCCGGCGTCGCGCCGGCGGCCGCTACTACCTCGACGCGGCGTGGGAGGACTGGGACCTGCACGCCGAGATCGACGGGCTCGGGCACCTTGAGGTCGCTCAATGGGGCGTCGACTGTGACCGGACCAACGAGCTGGAGCTGGGCAAGGTTCGCGAGCGGCGCCTGCGCATCCCCGGCTTCTGGATCGACGAGCGGCCTGACCACGTGATCGACCAGGTGCGGCGCGGCTTGATCCGGGGCGGCTGGCATCCGAGCCGTGGCGGTGACCCGGGCGGGATGTGACGATCATGGGGCGGGTCGGGGCGTGCGAGATCGCCACATCCCCCCGACGGCGGTCGGGCCCGGGGGCGGTCGGGCCCGGGGGCGAGTGCGGTCGGGCCCCAAAAGTGGCGCGGGCCGGATGTGACGATCACGAGGGGGGTCGGAGCGCGCGAGATCGCCACATCCCCGGGTGGCGGGCGGGCCGGGGGGCGGCCCGGGCCCGGGGGCGGCCCGGGCGGGCAAACATGATCACAAGTGTCTGCGACGTGACACCGGACTGCCGCTAGCGCCCTAGGCTGTGACACGTGGTCAGACAGCTGAGCGGGGGTCCCGGCGGGGCCGGTCCGGACGCGCCCATCGGCGTGTTCGACTCCGGCGTGGGCGGGCTGACGGTCGCCCGGGCGCTGATCGCCCAGCTGCCGCACGAGCCCGTTCTCTACGTCGGTGACACCGCCCACGGCCCCTACGGTCCGCTCCCGCTCGCCGACGTCCGGCGGCATGCCCTCGCCGCCATGGACGGCCTCGTCGCGCAGGGCGTGAAGATGCTGGTGATCGCCTGCAACAGCGCAAGCAGCGCGTGCCTGCGGGATGCCCGCGAGCGCTACGACGTCCCGGTGGTGGAGGTCATCGCGCCGGCCGTACGCCGCGCCGTGGCCGCCACCCGCAGCGGGCGGGTCGGCCTGCTGGCCACCGCGGTGACGGTGGAGAGCAAGGCCTACGACGACGCGTTCGCGGCGGCCCCTGACATCACCCTCACCAGCGCAGCGTGCCCGCGGTTCGTCGACTTCGTGGAGCGCGGTGTCACCACGGGGCGCCAGCTGCTGCAGCTCGCGACCCACTACCTCGACCCGGTGCTGCGCGCGGATGTCGACACGGTGGTGCTCGGGTGCACCCACTACCCGCTGCTGACCGGCATGATCTCGCTGGTCGTCGGAGAAGGGGTGACGCTGGTGAGCAGTGCCGAGGAGACCGCCAAGGACGTCTAC
>JBKKBU010000077.1:0-4386 GCA_046713755.1 Mycobacteriales bacterium | reverse complement strand
GCCCAGGACTGCATCACCAAGGTCGAAGTGCTGGAGTATCCCGAGCTCGGCATGGAAGCGGTCTGGAAGCTCGAGGTCCGGGACTTCCCCGCCTTCCTGGTCGTCGACGACAAGGGCAACGACTTCTTCGCCGAGACCGGTAAGCAGCCCGCCGCTGGTCCAGGGGCCGACGCCGGCCCGGTGCCCGTCACCATCGCCTCCCGCCCCTCCCCCTAACCCCCATCCCTCTCACAACGTCCGCCCGACCGGGAGTGACCGCGCGGCACCGGAGCGGACGTTGTGCCGGGGGAGCCTCAGGCGGCAGCCGTCCAGCCACGCGCGCCCAGCAACTGCCCGACCGCGTCGAGCACCCGTTCCTTGTCGAGCACGTAGGCGAGCATTGGCAGCCGAACGGTCACCTTGCCGTCCGCGAGGGTCAGAATGTCGCGGATCAGATCGGACAACTGCCGGGCTGGGTCCTGATGTCCGATCCCGTCGACCTCGACGCACACCTCGTAGCCGTCAAGCTCGATATCGAGATACTCCGTCCCCGACGGCCGCCGCCGCACCACCTGCTGCCGGACCGGGAAGCCCCTGCGACGCAGGTCCGCTGCCACATCCAGCTCATGAAGGGACTGGGAGCCGGCTACCAGCTCAGCCACGAGGGCCCGTAGCGCGGGCCGCCGCCGATGACGCCGGATCCGCGACAGGGTGTCGGCGAGGTCCGACGGGCGCGCCAGTCGTTGCTGGATCACCAACACCAAGAAGTACGCCGCCTGTCGATCCGTGTGAGCCCAGAGCGCTGCGTGCACGGCCGCCACGGCCGGTCGGATCCGCCGGATCCCGACGGTCATGACGTCGGCCTCCCGAAACATCCTGCTCTCCTGCACGACGACGTCAGGCGGGCGGCAGGGCGTCGAGCCCTTGGGAGTGATCACCGTGACCTCGGTATCGCTCAGCCCCGTCACACCTGCGGCCTGGAGAGCACTCACGCCGTCGAGCGCGGCCCGGCGCCCCACCTCGAGCACTGCCACCCAGCGTTGGGCCGCCGGGCTCAGCGGACCGTTGTGCGTGGTCAACGTCTGCCGACCACGGCGCGCCCATCGACCGCTGCGGATCTCGAGACGGACGACCCACCGCGGCACTCGCAGCGCAGCCAACTGCGATCGGCCGAGGACGTCGGACTGCTGCTCGGCAAGGTCCCGGGCCAGTGTCAGCGCCGCCACTCTCGTCATGCTCGGTTGCTCGTCGGTCACGATCTTCAGCGCCATGGAAGCAGCCTCAGGGCTGTCCAGCGACCTGTGACGGCCCGCCCTCGATCTGTGGATACCCAACCCCCAGCTACAACGTCCGCTCGCCCGGGACTGCCCATGCGGAGCGCGAGCGGACGTTGCGAGGGGGTGGAGGGGGGAGGATGGGGAGCATGGACGAGGAGTGGCGCACGGAGCACGACAGCATGGGCGAGGTCCGGGTCCCGGCGGCAGCGCTGTGGGGGGCGTCCACGCAGCGCGCCATCGCGAACTTCCCGATCAGCGGGCTGCGCCTGGAGCGCGCCCACATCCAGGCGCTCGCGCAGGTCAAAGCGGCCGCCGCGACGGTCAACGCCGAGCTGGGCGTCATCCCCGCCGACCTCGCCCTGGCCATCGTGATCGCGGCGGAGCAGGTGGCGGCGGGCGAGTTCGACGAGCACTTCCCAGTCGACGTCTTCCAGACCGGCTCCGGCACGAGCAGCAACATGAACGCCAACGAGGTGATCGCCACCCTCGCCGGCCGGACCCTCGGCCGCACGGTCCACCCCAACGACCACGTCAACGCCAGCCAAAGCAGCAACGACGTCTTCCCGACCAGCATTCACATCGCCGCCACAGCTGCCGTGACCCGGGACCTGATCCCCGCGCTCGATCACCTCGAGCAGGCACTGGCCCGCAAGAGCGCCGAGTGGCAGAGCGTCGTCAAGGCCGGCCGGACCCACCTCATGGACGCCACCCCGGTCACGCTGGGGCAGGAGTTCGGCGGCTACGCCGCCCAGATCCGGTACGGCGGTGAGCGACTGCGATCGACGGTGCCCCGCCTGGCCGAGCTGCCCCTGGGTGGCACCGCGGTCGGCACCGGCATCAACACCCCGCCGGGGTTCGCCGCCCACGTGATCGAGGAACTGGCCCGGACCACTGCTCTGCCGCTCACCGAAGCGCGCAACCACTTCGAGGCGCAGAGCGCCCGGGACGCGCTGGTCGAGACCAGCGGGCAGCTGCGCACGATCGCGGTGAGCCTGACCAAGATCTGCAACGACCTGCGGTGGCTCGGGTCCGGTCCGCGGGCCGGCCTCGCCGAGGTCCACCTGCCAGACCTCCAGCCGGGCAGCAGCATCATGCCGGGCAAGGTCAACCCGGTGGTGCCCGAGGCCGTGCTCATGGTCTGCATGCAGGTGATCGGGAACGACGCGACCATCGCGGCCGCCGGCGCGAGCGGGTCCTTCGAGCTCAACGTGGCCATGCCCGTCATGGCGCACAACCTGCTGGAGTCGATCCGACTGCTCAGCACCGCCACCCGGTTGCTCGCCGACCGGTGCGTCGAGGGGATCGTCGCCGACGAGGCGCGCTGCCTCGAGCTCGCCGCCGGCAGTCCGAGCATCGTGACGCCACTCAACCGCTACCTCGGCTACGAGGAGGCCGCCCAGGTCGCCAAGCAGGCGCTCGCCGAGCGCCGCACGATCCGCGAGGTCGTGCTCGCGCGCGGTCATGTTCCGGACCGCCTCACCGAGGGCCAGCTCGACGAGGCCCTCGACCTGCTCGGGATGACCCGGCCAGCCGGGTTCAGGCCGACCCGCCAGGACTGACCGGCAGGTGCCCGGCCGACATCCACGACAGATCGACCGAACCTGGCGGGTCCCTGCGACGTGGTGCGGGGTGTGGGGACGATGACGGCAACCAGCGGAACGGCCATGGTGGGCCGTGGGTTCACCGACTTCTACGAGGCGGTGTTCGGCGACCTGGCCGGCTACGCCTGGGAGCTCACCGGCGACCGGCACCTCGGGGACGAGCTGGCTCAGGAGGCGCTCACCCGGATCTACGTGCGCTTCCCGCTGCTGCACGAGCCACGCCCTTACGCGTTCCGGACGGTGACCAACCTGGCCCGTGACCGCTGGCGCCGACTTGCCCGGGAGCGGGCGGCGCTGCCGGCCCTCCCCCGAGCCACCGAGGTCCCTGGCCCCGACACCGCCGTCCTGGACGCGGTCGAACGGCTCGCGCCAAGGCTGCGCGACGTCGTACTCCTGCACTACTACGCCGACCTGCCCGTCGACGAGGTCGCCCGCGCGCTGCGACGGCCCGCCGGCACCGTCAAACGCCGGTTGTCCGAAGCCCGCGCCGCACTCGCCACCACCCTGGAGGACCCCCGATGAGCGACTTTCCGCCCGGCCTGCCACCCCGATCGAGCCGACGGCGGCCGCTGCCTCCGGGTGGTGCCGCCGCCGCCATCGCCGCAGGACGGACCCGCCGGCACGTGGCGGTCGGCGCCGGCGGTGGCGGTCTGGCCGCGGTCCTCGTTGTCGCGCTGGCCCTGAGTCTGCTCGGCGCCGACGCCAAGGGCACGGACAGCCTTGGCCCCGCAGCTGCGGCAAGCTCCTCAGCATCGGCGACTCCGACTGCCGTGGCCGGGTCGCCGTCCGCAGCTCCGACCGCGACGGCCGCGGGCTCCGGCCAACCGGCCCCGTCCAGCTGCCCTGACGAGGACTGCTCACCGAGCAAGCCCTCGACGGCCGCAACATCTCCCGCGCCCCAGCCCTCAGAGACCGGCGTGCCGACCAGGCCCGCCACCCGCACGAGCTATACCGAGCGGCCCCGCGAGTTTGTCGATGCTGCGACCTGCTTGTCCGTCGACCCCCAGTCCCCCGCGGACGAGCCGACCTTCTGCACCCACGCGGACCCGCAGGAGCTCTCCGTGCCCACCGGTCGCGTGGTGAGCGTGGAGTTCCAGATCTGCGCCACGAGCGACAGCCCCGGCGCCGTCGTACTCGGCTTTGCAGGTGGCGGCGAGCACGACGCGACCGTGCGGGCAGAAGGGGACGCCACCGTGCTCTGGCGCTTCTCCGACACCGTGCGGTTCACCGGCGGCAGGCACGAGCGCAGTCTCGACAACCGCGAGTGCCTCGGTTACCGAGTCGACTGGAAGGCGGTCGACAGCAACGGCGCACCGCTTCGCGCGGGGCGCTACGACCTGGAGCTCGCCACCGCCGCCACGGAGCACAACGGCCGGCCGATGGAGCACCAGGGCCGGACCCGGGTGCAGGTCAGGCTCACCGAGCGCTAACCGTGCGCTGACCGGACAGCCGGAAGGCCCCCGCCATCCCCCCCCCAGGCAGGCGCGGGCCCCCCGAGCTCGCGGGCCCGGGCGCGACGCCCCCGGCGC
>JBKKBU010000076.1:0-25600 GCA_046713755.1 Mycobacteriales bacterium | reverse complement strand
CCCGCTTCGGAGGCGAGCCCATCGATGGACCGCTGACGGCCTACTACGAGACGGAGATCATCCAGAAGCACTCCCTCACCGCAGGAGCTGGCAGGACGTACGCCGAGATCGACCGCAAGGACCCGGTGCGAGCGACGGTGGCGACCGGGGCCTTCCTGCGCGCCAGCCTGTTCACCTCGATCGTGAGCTTCGGCGTCGCCGCGATGGCGATGGTTCTCGGGCTGGTCCTCATGCTCATCGGCTTCGCACTCCGCACGATCGGACGCACTGCCCCCGCCCGCCCCTCGCCCTCGCATCGGGGCCGCTGAGCGCCCCCGCGGGCGGGACGACACCGACGCAATCATGCGCCGGTGTCGTCCCCTGTCCGGGTGCGGGGTGGTCGCCGCCGCGGTGACCGATCCTCGCGCTGCGACTCCTGGCTCATGACACATTCCCAGCCCTGCTCGACGACCCGTCGGCTTCGGCCTCGATGATCACCCACCCGCAGGCAGGGACGCACCGCCTCGAAGACGCGATCGCCATGTTCTTCCTCGGCGACGTCCTGGTGCACACCTGGGACCTCGCCCGCGCGGCCGGCCTCGACGAGACCCTGGATCAGGAGGTCGTGCACGACATGCTGCTCGGCATGGAACCCCTCGACGAGATGCTCCGGGACAGTGGCCACTACGGGCCCAAGGTGACAGTCCCGGACGATGCCGACGAGCAGACCAGGCTCATCGCGTTCACCGGCCGTCAGCCCTGACGAGTTCCCGGGTGCACCACGTCGCTACCGAGGTAGAGGAAGCCGTAGGCCTCATCGCGGAAGGGGATGCCAGCGGCCGTCAGCGCAGCATCCCAGTCGCCGTTGACCCCCTCGACGGCACCCTGCATGCCGTGGTCCGCGGTGAGCAGGATCGTCACGTCGTCGGTGAGGCCGCGCTCGTCCAACAGGTCGAGCCAGACCGAGAGTCGCCGGTCAGCGTCCCGCAGGGACGCGCGCGCGATCGGCGAGCCGGGGCCGCCGGCGTGGTGACCTGAGTCGGTCAGCGTGGTGTTCCACCAGGTGAGCCGTGGCGGCTCGCCGTCGCGCCACAGACCGAGCATCTGCTCGAGTCCGCTGCCGTCGACCTGCGATCCCCAGCTGTAGTCGGGGTTGGCCGCCACGAACTCCTGCGTGGCGTGCGGGTCCACTGACGCCGGCGGCAGCGAGGTGATGAGCGAGCCCGTCCCGTTGCTGTTCATCGAGCGGATGAGCTCGAACGTGGAGTAGGTCGCCCCCTTGTCAACCGGATCGTTGACGCACGCGGACGCGGCGCCGGCCGGCATCCGGTCGAACACCGTCCGCACGCCGGGCCGTAACCACTGCATGGACAGGTGCCACGTCGACGAGGCGTTGGGCACGACCTGCTCACCCAAGGCGCGGTCGTAGAAGGCGTTGTTGACGATGCCGTGCCGGCCCGGTCCCACGCCAGTCAGCGCGCAGGTGTGGTTGACCAGGGTGACGGACGGGAACTCCGCGATCGCTCCGCCGCTGAAGGCGCAACCCCGCTCCAACAGCCGAGCAACGCCGGGCAGCGAGCCGTCCTGCGCCAGTGCGATCAGCTCGGCGGACGGTGCGCCGTCCCACAGCAGTCCGACGACGTGCTTCGCACCAGGGGCGACCAGCGGCAGGGGACGACCGTCCATCCCGTCGTACGAGCCCCCGGCAAGGTACGACAACGTCGCACCCACGTCGACGGTGCGGCACACCTCGTCGACGACGCCGCGTGCGGTGACTCCGGCGCCGGACAGCAGCAGCGGCGCGCGGGACTGCAGGCCGTTGAGGGAGCCGTGCTCGCCGAGGTGGCCGCCCTTCTCGGGCCAGTGGTGCTCACCCGTGTGCACGACACACAGGTCGGGGGCCCGCTCGTCGGCGAAGAGCGAGTGCAAGCGGGCGGCGGCGAAGGGGTAGCCGGTGTCGCTGAAGGGGTCGGTGTTCCCCACCGGGTCACGGCCGGCGAGGACCAGCGCCGTGCCGTCAGGACGCAGCGCGCTGTGGCCCTGCGAGTCCGCGACGTGCACCAGCCCCCGCTCGAGCCAGCAGACGACGTCGACGACCTCTGCGAGCGCCGGGTCGAGCAGGACGTCGAGCGCCTGGTCGCGCAGGGTCGGCAGGTGTGTCGGCACGTGCTTCGGCAGCGCCCCGGCCGAGGCCGTCGGGGTCAGGTCGCGGGAGGGAAGCGGCACCGCACCAGGCTAAGCGCCCGGACTCAGAGCCGCGACGCGACTGCGCCCCGGCACCCGAGATCGAGTGCCGGGGCGCGACCCTCGCGCAGACCGGGGACGGCAGTCCTAGCGGACCGCCAGCCTGGCAAGGCGGGCCCGCCGTGCGGTCGACTCCGCGCGCAACTGCCAACGCCGCGCGGCGCGCAGGCGAGCAGCCCGGTTGCGGACCGCCGCCTGCTGTTGTCGTTCTCGGACCATGGTGCTGACGAGCTGTTCAGCGAGTGCGGAGTACATGTCGGTGGTGCTCCTGTTCGGGGTGAGGTTCATGCGGCGGTGTTCATGCGGCGGTGACGTCGTAACTGTCCTTGCGCGGGCGTCCGCGAGGGCGCTTGCGTGGGACGACGACGCCCATGACGACGAGCTGGCCACCCCAGACGCCCCACGGCTCACGCCGTTCGAGGGCACCTGCGAGGCACGCCTCGCGCAAGGGGCAGGGGGCACACAGGGCCTTGGCGGCCTCGACGTCGGCGGGCGACTCGGCGAACCAGAGGTCGGGGTCTTCGGTCCAGCAGGGCAGGGGACTGCCTGGACATGCTGACTCCGAGTCCGGCTCGTCGACGGTCAGGTCGGTGAGGGCGAGCATTGCGGTGTCACCTCCTCGTGACGGTGGTTCTTCGGCGGTCGTCGTGGGTGGACGGATGGGTCGGGGAAACAGAAAGGCCGCGGATCCCTGGTCGGGTTCCGCGGCCTCGAGGCTGCTGGTCGGTCTGGGTCTCAGACCGGTCCACCTCGAGGAGGGGAACCCGGGACATCGGCGTCCTGGGCGGCGTTCGTGCGGGCTGCGAGCGTCATGCCACTGAAGGGCAGAGCTGTGCTGTGGCTGGAGCGGTAGTCAGGCGCGGTGACGGACTGCCGCTCCATGGCGAGGGAGCCGGCCGTGATGCCGCTTGCCGCGCAGACACCGGAGACGGCCGCGCTCGGGAGGAGGGTGTTCTTCATGCGGGCCACCTCCTTCCATCAGGCACCAGCGAAGCGCCGGCGTTGTGAGGGGAGGCTAGAGATCACTCCAGGTGGACGCAAGTGAATTAACGAGGTGTTGCCCGAACGTCACCAGAACAGGTGACGGTTACGACGCAGCAGTGGCCTTGATGAGCGTCAGCACGTCCTCGCCGAAGCGGTCGAGCTTGACCTGGCCGATGCCGGGGATCTTCACCAGCGCAGCGACCGACGCCGGCCGCTGCTCGGCGAGCGCCGTCAGGGTCGCGTCGGTGAAGACGCAGTACGCCGGTTGACCGAGCTCCTTCGCCCGGCCGGCGCGCCACTCCCGCAGGGCCTCGAACAGCGTCTCGTCGAGGTCAGCTGGGCAGGTCGCGCACCGCCCGAGCTTGCGCTCGACGGCGGCGATGAGTGAGGCGCTGCAGACCCGGCAGGCGATCGGGCCGGAGCGCTCGCGGCGCGCCCCGCGCGGGGCAGCGGCCACGACCGTGCGGGTGACCCCGGAGTGGAGCCCGTCGAGGAACCGCGACGGGATGCGCGAGCCGCGCCCGCCGGGCGAGCGGGCCAGCGCCCACGACAGCTGCAGGTGCTCGCGCGCCCGGGTGACCCCGACGTAGAGCAGCCGACGCTCCTCCTCCACCTGCTCGGGGGTGTCGGCATGGATGAGCGGCAGCGTGCCGTCGACGAGGCCGATGAGGAACACCGCGTCCCACTCGAGCCCCTTGGCCGCGTGCAGGGACGCCAAGGTGACGCCCTCCACGGTCGGTGCGTGCTGGGCCGCGGCCCGCTCGTCCAGCTCGACGACGAGATCGCGCACGGTGAGCTCGGCGTCCTCGGCCCCGAGGTCGACGGCGAGACGGTGCAGCGCAGCCAGCGACTCCCAGCGCTCCCTCGTCGCGCCTGACCCCGGCGGTGGTGCGTCCACCCGCCACGACATCCCGGCGGCCAGCACATCGGCGACCAGGGCACCCAGCGACTCCGGCGCATCGAGGTCCGCAGCCCGACCGGCGCCCCGCAGGTGCACCAGGGCCTCGCGCACCTCGGCGCGCTCGAAGAAGCGCTCACCACCCCGCACGAGGTACGGCACGCCGGCGTCGGAGAGCGCAGCCTCGTAGGCCGCCGACTGGGCGTTGACCCGATAGAGGATCGCGATCTCGCTGGCCGGGGTGCCCGCCGCGATCAGAGCGACGCACCGCCGGGCGACCGCGGTCGCCTCGGCGGGCTCGTCGTCGTACTCAGCGAAGACCGGCGCCGGGCCGGACGGGCGCTGGGCGATCAGCTCGAGCTTCACGGCCGAGGCCCGCCCCGACACGAGGGCCTTGCCGATGACGCCGTTGGCGAGCGCGACGACCTGCGGCGTCGAGCGGTAGTCCCGGACCAGCCGCACCTCGGTTGCGGCGGGGAAGCGCTGCCGGAAGTCCAGCAGGTAGGTCGGTGCGGCCCCGGTGAAGGAGTAGATGGTCTGGTGGGCGTCACCGACGACGCACAGGTCGTCGCGGCCACCGAGCCAGGCGTCGAGCAGCCGCTGCTGCAGCGGCGTCACGTCCTGGTACTCGTCGACGACGAAGGACCGGTAACGGGCCCGGAACTCCTCCGCGACGGTCCCGTGCTCCTCGAGGACCGCCGCGGTCAGCAGCAGCAGGTCGTCGAAGTCGGCAACCCCCTGGGCCTCTTTGAGGTCGACGTAGGCGCTGTAGACCCCAGCGACGGTGGCGGCGTCGAAGGGCAGCTCCCGGCGGGCGGCCTCCGCAGCCTTGGGGTAGTCCTCCGGGCCGACGAGGGTCGAAGCCGCCCACTGCAGCTCGGAGAGCAGGTCGCGAACCTCCGTCGTCGAGGGTCGAAGGCGCGCCCGGGCGGCTGCGTTGGCGACCATCCCGAAGGTGTTGGTGAGCAGCTTGGGAGGCACGCCGCCGACGACCCTGGGCCAGAAGTAACCGAGCTGCTTGAGCGCTGCGGAGTGGAAGGTGCGGGCCTGCACGCCGCCCACACCGAGCTGGCGCAGCCGGGTGCGCATCTCGCCGGCCGCCCGCGCGGTGAAGGTGACGGCGAGCAACGAGCCAGGCGGCACCGCCCCGGTCAGGACGCCATACGCCGCCCGGTGCGTGATGGTGCGGGTCTTGCCCGTCCCAGCGCCGGCCAGGATGACGACGGGGCCGGTGACCGCGGCAGCGGCAGCGCGCTGCTCAGGGTCGAGCGCGTCGAGCACCGCCTCCGGTCGCATCGGACCATCCTCCCAGACGGCGCCGACGAACGGCCTGACGCTGTGGACCGTGGTCGGGAAGCACCACCCTTCGGCGACTGTTGCATCACCAGACGAACCTGACCCGACGAGAGGACCGACGCTGTGCCGGCGCAGCTCACGATCTACAGCACCCAGTGGTGCGGCTACTGCCACCGCCTCATGAAGCAGCTTGACCGTGAGGGCATCGGCTACGCCGTGGTCGACATCGAGCACGACCCGACCGCTGCGGACTACGTGATGAGCATCAACGGTGGCAACCAGACGGTGCCGACGGTCGTCTTCCCCGACGGCGTTGCGTTGACCAACCCCAGCCTGGCCGCCGTCAAGGCGCGGGTCGCGGCCTGACCTTCAGGAGGGCCAGGAGGCCCGCTCACCCGTGCGGTGGCGTGACTCCAGCCCGACATGAGGGATGATGTCGCCCGAACCCGGCCGCTTTCGGCGTGCGCGGGAGCCTCGGAACCGACCGAAGGGACGCTGTGTCCGCCCCCGAGTACTTCCATCCGGCGCTTGACGCTGTCCTGTCAACAGCGGCCACGCTGCTCGGCATGGAGGTCGTCTTCCTCGGCGGCATGACCGACGACACCTTCACGTTCGAACGCGTGCACGCCGGCGGTTCATCTGCCTGGCCTGAGGTGGCCCAAGGCGGCAGCCGCGCCCGCACGGACTCCTTCTGCCACCGACTGCTCGAGGGGGCCCCCTCGACAACGGCCGATGCGGCCAACGAACCCGCCTACGCCGATGCCCCTACCCGCACCGCGCTCGGCATCACGTCGTACGTCGGGGTGCCCGTCCATGACGCGGAGGGCCGCGCGGTCGCGACCCTGTGCGGGATCGACCGCGGCAGCGTCGTCATCGACGAGGACACCATCGATGTGCTCCGTCAGCTGGCCGAGGTCGTCGCCGCGCACCTCGGTCCACTCATCTCCGAGGGTGTCGTCATCCGGCGCAGCCCCGAAGGCGGATGGGCCGTCGGGGACGACCGCACTGGTGATCTCACCAGCGCGATGGTGCTTGCCGACCTGCTCGCCGGTGAGCTCTCCCCCGGCGCTCGGCCGGCCAAGACCGACGAGCCGCTCGACGAGGTCGGCCAGCTCCGGCTGTCGGTCAAGCAGCTCGAGCACGCGCTCGCGGCCCGGGTCGTCGTCGAGCAGGCGCTCGGGGTGCTGACCGAGCGCCAGCACTCCTCGCCCCGCGAGGCCTTCGAGCGACTGCGCAAGGTGGCCCGCTCCCGTGGCCGCAAGGTCCACGACCTCGCCCGTGAGGTCGTCGCCTCCGCCACCGACCACGGGGTGCCGCTCCCACCGGAGCTGGCCGGCCGCCGCTAGTCAGGTCTTGCGGAAGGCCGCCTCGACGAAGGACCACAGGGCGTAGCCGATCAGCCCCACCACGGCGACCGCGAGCAGCACCCGCCCGAAGCTCTGCTCCGACAGCGTCTGCAGCGCGGCGTCCAGCCCGCGTGCCTCCCGTGCCTGGAACTCCACCGCTGCCTTGATCAGGAATCCGCCGAGCAGCGCGATCACGAGTCCTCGCCCCACCAGGCCGACGATCCCCACGACCGTCGCGGGGGTCCGCAGCCGCGGGGGGATCCGGTAGGACTCGAGCCGCTTCTCGTGCTTCTGGCGGGCCGCCCGGAACGCGATGCCGAGCCCCGTCCCGACGATGACGGCGCCGATCACGAAGACTGCGGTCTGACCACCAGTGGTCTCCAGGATCCGGGCGGTCAGCCCCGGCGTCCCGTCATCGGTGGAGCGCCCGCCCGTGACCACGAAGCGGATCGTGGAGATGGCCAGCCCGGTGTAGAAGATCCCCTTGACCAGCGACAGCAACCGCTTGCCGGTGCGCTTGGGCTGGTCGTCCTCCCGGTGCCCCACCGCTGCCGAGAGCAGCCGCCAGCACGCATAGCCGAGGAAGCCCACGGCGAGTCCGATCAGCAGCACCTCGCCGAGCGGTCGGTCGGCGATGGCACGCAGCGCGCCCTGCTTGTCGGTGCGCTCGTCACCGCCGAGCACCACCGACAGCCCCAGCAGCCCGACCACGAGGTAGACGATGCCGCGACTGGCCAGCCCCCACCGCGCGAGCCGGTCCACAGCAGTGCTCTCGTGCACCTCACGCGCAACGGCCTCGACGCTCATGAGGGTTGCTCTCCCCACACGGGCAGGTCGCCACACACCCCGGGCGGGTACGACGGATGCGCGCCCGCTCCCGGCGTACTCAGTCCTGCTCGATCCAGTCCGTGATGAGTCGGTAGGCGATCGACACCGGGGTGGGCAGCATGACCGCCGACTCACGGCCGTCCCAGTGCTCGGCGCCGCGCAGTTCGTCTCGCGTGAACCAGCGGGCGTCGTCCAGCTCGCCGTCGGCGGCGTGCGGCTCGAGGGCGCCGTCGCAGACAGCGGTGAAGCCGAGCATCAGGGACGCCGGGAACGGCCAGGGCTGGCTGCTGCGGTAGCGCACGTCGTGCACGGGCAGGCCAACCTCTTCGGCGACCTCCCGTACGACGGCCTGCTCCGCTGACTCGCCCGGCTCGACGAATCCCGCCAGGGTGGAGTAGCGGCCGGGCGGCCAGATCGGCTGCCGCCCAAGGATGCAACGGTCGCCGCCGTCGGTGACGAGCATGATCACCGCGGGGTCGGTCCGCGGGAAGTGCTCGGTGGCATCGGCCGTGCAGCGCCGGACCGAGCCACCCTTGACCGACTCGGTCGGCTCACCGCAGCGCGGGCAGCGGACGTGGGTCGCGTGCCAGTTGGCGAGCCCGACGGCGTGCACCATCAGCCCGGCGTCCCGATCCGACAGCAGTGCTCCGACGTCGCGCAGTGACTGCGGCCTCGTCCCCAGGGTGCGTGGCAGCTCGGCGGCCACGGCGAAGTAGGACTGACCACCGTCGGTCCCCAGGTAGAACCGTTCCCCCGCGGGGGACGCGCCCGAGTCGAGCAGGACGAGGTCGGTGCCGTCGACCAGCGCCCGGCCGTCCGACACCACGAGCACCTTCGACGACTGCCAGGCCTGGTCGAGCGCGGCGACGTCGTCGCGGGTCGCTGCGTCGCGGTCAACGGTGCTACGCGACAGCGCGGGAGTCCTCACTCCGTGACGAAGCCGGTGACCGCTTCGACCTGCGCGGCGATGACGTCGGCGTCGCCCACGAGGACCGTCGTGAACGTGGTCGGCGCAAGGTAGGCCTGCGCGGCTGCGAGCACCTCGTCGACCGTGACGGTGGCGAGCGCCTTCGGATGGTCGCGCAGCCACTCGACGCCGAGGCCGGCACCAGCGAGCAGGCTGATCGTCGAGGCGAGACCAGCCTGTGAGGCGGTGCCCAGGGCCAACGACCCGATGGCGTAGCGGCGGGCCTGGTCGAGCTCGCTCTGGTCGACCGGGACGGTCGCGATCCGACCGAGCTCGTAGTAGGTCTCGAGCAGCGACGGCCCCGTGACGGGTGTCGAGACATCGGCGCTGATCATCAGGCGCGACCCCGCCGGCGGGTGCTCGACCTGGGCGTGCGGGCTGTAGGTGTAGCCCTTGTCCTCGCGGATGTTGGAGACCCACCGGCTGGAGAAGTAGCCACCGAAGACCAGGTTGGCCAACGACATCGCCGCGAAGTCCGGCGCCGTGCGGGAGGGCACTGGGCGGGCCATCCGAATCGTCGTCTGGACCGCACCGGGCCGATCCACGAGCAGCGGTGGCCCCGCGACCGGCGTCGGCAGCGGAGCCGTCGCGGCTTTCGGAGCGGTGGTGCTCCAGCTCGACAGCGCTGTCTCGACGAGGGCTATCAAGCGCGCCGGCGGCAGGTCACCGACGAGGACCAGGATGCTGCCGGCGGGTGCGACCCGCTTGGCGTGCAGCGCCCGCAGCTGCGATGGCTTGACGTCCGAGATCGCGGCTGCGGTCGGCAGGTCGCGGCCGTAGGCGTGCTCGCCGTAGAGCCGGTACAGCAGGGCCTCGCGGGCCAGGACGGCCGGCTGCGAGCGGTAGATGGCCAGTTCCTGGACCAGCCGGTCACGCTCCCCCAGCACGTCGTCCTTGGGATAGGCGGCGGTGGTGAGCAGCTCGCCGAGCAGCTCGAGCAGACCGGGCAGGCCGGTCGCCAGCACCGAGCCACCCATGCCGAGACGATCGGCGTCGACGCTGGCGTTGAGCTGGCCACCGAGGGCCTGCAGGTCGGTCGCGATCTGGGCGGCGTCCCGGCGGTCGGTCCCGGACAGCAGGGTGTCGGCGAGCAGCTGGCTCTGCGCGGTGTGTGCCTCCTGCCTCTTCCCGGACGGCCCGGCGAAGGGCACCCGCAGTCGCAGCTCCACCAGCGGGACCCCGGGACGCCGCACCGCGAGGACGCGCAAGCCGTTGTCGAGGGTGCGCTCGGCAACCGACGGCAGCTTCGGTGTGCGGGCCTTGGCGAGCGACGGAACGGGACGGGGGTCGGTGCTCACGGTGACACTCACTGGGCAGGCTCCGGGCGCAGCTCGAGGACGATCCGCGTCTGCGGCGTCAGGGTGGCTGCGGCGGCCTGTACCTGCTCGTCGGTGACGGCAGCGAGCATGGACGGCAGCTCGTTGACCAGCTCGGCGCGGTCACGCTGTTGCTCGAAGACAGCCATGTGAAGGGCCCGGCCGAGGACCGGGTCGACCTCGCGGAGGTAGCGAGCGGTCAGGCGGGCGACCGTCCGCTGCAGTTCGCCGGCCTCGAGCCCGTGCTCGGCCAGTCGGGCGATCTCCTCGGCGATGGTGTCGAGCACGACGTCGACCGGTGTCTCAGAGGGATGGTGCACCTCGAGTAGCAGCGGCGTGGGGTCGCGGGCGTCGAGCGGGTCGCCGAGCAGGCCGAGGTAGCCGCCGACGCTGGTCACCGATCGGTCCTCGAGCAGCAGTCGCTTGTTGAGCCGCGCGGCGTCGCCGTCGGTGAGCACTTCGGCCAGGACGACGTACGGCAGGTAGGTGTGGAGGTCCGCTGGGTCCGGCACCCGCCAGGCGACGGCGACAGCGGGCGTCGGGGCAAGCCGGTCAAAAGCGACCTCGCGGCGCTCCTGCGTCGGCCACGGCTCGGCGAAGCTCGGCCGCTTCGGCACCGCGCGCGCCGGGATGTCGCCGAAGTGCTGCTCGGCCCAGCCCAGGACCTCGGCGGTGTCGACGTCCCCGCAGACGACGAGCACGGCGTTGCCCGGCGCGTAGTAGCGGTGGAAGAAGCCCTGCGCATCCTTGAGGGTCGCGCTCTCGAGGTCGACGAAGTCGCCGTAGCCGTTATGGCTATTGGCGAAGTCGTCGTAGATCACCGGGGGCATGAGCAGCCAGGGGAAGCCGCCGTAGGGCCGGTTAATGACGTTGACCTTGATCTCGTTCTGGACGACCGCGACCTGGTTCTCCAGGTTGTCCTGGGTGATCGCGACCGACCGCATCCGGTCGGCCTCGAGGAACATCGCGAGCTCGGTCGCGTTGCTCGGCAGCATCTCGTAGTAGTTGGTGTAGTCGACGTGCGTCGAGCCGTTGAGCGTGCCGCCGCTGCCCTGGACGTAGGTGAAGTGCTCGGACTTCCCGAGGCTGGCCGACCCCTGGAACATCAGGTGCTCGAAGAGGTGGGCGAAGCCGGTGCGGCCCTCGGGCTCGCTGCGCATGCCGACGTCGTAGTAGACGGCTACCGCGACCACCGGCGAGCTCGGGTCGCGCTGCACCAGCACCCGCAGGCCGTTGCCGAGGGTGGTGCGCACGACGTCGTACGACGGGTTGAGCGCGGCGGTCTTCACTGCTGGCTTCGTGGCTGTCTTGGCTGGCACCCCACCGACGCTAGTCGAGCCTGTGGACGGCTGCTCGACGCCCCATCGAGGTGCCACGCTCGACACGTGGCGACGGGAGGCCGACGATGGGGAGCATGAGCGGTGGGACGATCGACTTGGAGCGGCGCTACACGATCGCCGACCTCGACGCCCTGCCCAAGGACGGGCGACGCTTCGAGCTCGTCGACGGGCAGCTGCTCGTGAGTCCCATGGCGCGGCGCCGACACCAATGGGGATGCGCGGCAATCGGTGAGTTGCTCAAGGTGGCCTGTCCCTCGCACCTGGCCGTCTTCCCGCTCCCGATCAACGTCGACGACCCTGATGCGACGCACTTCGAGCCGGACGTCACCGTCGTGCGCAAGGAGTTCGCGCTCATCGAGAACGGCGACGTCCCGCTGCTTGCTGTTGAGGTCCGGTCGCCGTCAACAGCCGGGCGGGACGCGGTGCTGAAGCGGCGGGAGTACGCCCGGCTCGGGATCCCGTCGTACTGGCTGCTCGACGTGGACACGCCGTCGTTGCGGGTGCTGGAGCTCGAGGGCGACGACTACGTGGAGCGGGCTTTCGGCGAGGGCGAGCAGGTCGTCAGCGTCGAGTTACCGTTCCCCCTGTCGATCGTGCCGGCCCGGCTGATGGAGGTCTGAGCCGTAGGTTCGAGGCATGACGCTTCCTACCCGCACGCTCGGCGACCACCTCGCGGTCTCCGCCCAAGGCCTCGGCTGCATGGACATGTCGGAGTTCTACGGCGACGCCGACGAGACCGAGTCCGTCGCCACCATCCATCGCGCGCTCGACCTCGGTGTGACGTTCCTCGACACCGCCGACATGTACGGGCCCTACCTCAACGAGGAGCTGGTCGGTCGGGCGATCGCCGACCGTCGCGACGAGGTCGTGCTGGCCACGAAGTTCGGCATCGTGCGCGGCGGCGACGGTGCCCGTCTCGGGATCCGCGGCGACGCCGACTACGTGACCGCCTCCTGCGAGGCCTCGCTCAAGCGGCTCGGGGTCGACCACATCGACCTGTACTACCAGCACCGCGTCGACCTCGAGGTCCCGATCGAGGAGACCGTCGGCGCGATGGCCTCACTGGTCGCGGCCGGCAAGGTCCGTCACCTCGGGTTGTCGGAGTGCTCGGCCGAGTCGCTGCGTCGGGCGGTGGCGGTCCACCCGATCGCGGCCGTGCAGTCGGAGTACTCGCTGTTCTCCCGCGACATCGAGCGGTCCGTTCTCCCCGCTATGCGCGAGCTCGGCGTCGGCCTGGTGGCCTACTCACCGCTGGGTCGCGGCTTCCTCACCGGCGCGATCCGCTCCATCGACGACCTCGCCCCCGACGACTTCCGCCGCCACAACCCGCGCTTCGCCGAGCAAGCGATCGCCGACAACCTCCGGCTCGTCGACGCGGTGTCGGCGCTGGCCGCCGACAAGGGCGCCACCCCCGGCCAGGTCGCGCTCGCCTGGGTGATGGCGCAGGGCGCTGATGTCGTCCCCATCCCCGGGACGAAGCGCCGCAGCTACCTCGAGCAGAACGCCGCCGCGACCGACCTGGTCCTCACCGCCGACGACCTGGCGCAGTTGGCCGCGGACGTGCCGGCCGACGCCGTCGTGGGCGACCGCTACCCCGATATGCGGACCGTCGAGCGCTAGAAACGAGTACGACGAGAGGCGCGCGCTTCCGTCGTACGGCTTGGCCTTGTCAGAGCCCGGTGCGAGCCAGGATGCCGGCGGTGTCGACGCCGCGCGGCAGGGTGCCGAACGCGTGCCCCCAGTCGCCGGCCAGCCGCGAGGCGCAGAAGGCATCAGCCACCGCGGGCGTGGACCAGCGGACCAGCAGCGACCCTTGCAGCACCAGGGCCATCCGCTCCACGAGCCGACGCGCACGGATCTCGAGCTCCGCGGTGTCGGCCAGGCCCTCGCGCAGGCCGTCGGCGGCGGCGTCGAGCCGTGGGTCCACGTCGCGGGCGAGGTCGACCTCCTCGAAGAACGCTTCGATCGACTCCGGTGAGCGGGCCATGGCGCGCAGGACGTCGAGCGCCTGGACGTTGCCCGACCCCTCCCAGATCCCGTTGAGCGGCGCCTCACGGTAGAGCCGCGGCATCCCGGACTCCTCGACGTAGCCGTTGCCGCCCAGGCACTCGAGCGCCTCGACGACGGCAGCGGGCTGGCGCTTGCAGACCCAGTACTTGCCGACTGGCACGGCCAGCCGCGCGAACGCGGTCTCCGCCCGGTCGACGGCACCGGCGAGCCGCAGCATCAGGGTCGTCGCGGCTTCCGACTCGACCTGCAGGTCGGCGAGCACCCCGCGCATGAGCGGCTTGTCGATGAGCAGCGAGCCAAACGCCGACCGGTGCTGGGCATGGTGCACGGCCTGCACCACGGCGGCGCGCGTCCCGGCCGCCGAGCCGATGACGCAGTCGAGCCGGGTCATGGCGACCATCTCGATGATGGTCCGGACGCCGCGGCCTTCCTCACCGACCAGCCAGCCGACGGTCCCGTCGAACTCCGGCTCGGAGGAGGCATTGGAACGGTTGCCGAGCTTGTCCTTGAGCCGCTGGATCCGGAAGGTGTTGCGGCTGCCGTCCGGCAAGACCCTGGGCACCAGGAAGCACGACAAGCCGGCTGGGGCCTGTGCGAGGACGAGGAACAGGTCGCACATCGGCGCACTGGTGAACCACTTGTGACCGCGCAACCGCCAGCTGCCGTCGCCGGCGTCGATCGCGACGGTCGTGTTGGCCCGCACATCGGAGCCGCCCTGCTTCTCCGTCATGCCCATGCCGGCCAACAGGCCGCGCTTGGTCGTCGGGATCCGCAGACCGGGGTCGTAGACCCGGCTGGTCAGCAACGGTTCGTAGACCGCCGCCAGCTCGGGCGTGGTGCGCAGGGCAGGAACGACGGCGTAGGTCATCGACACCGGGCAGCCGTGTCCGGACTCGACCTGACCCCAGGTGTAAAAACCGGCAGCCCGTGCGACGTGGGCGCCGCTCCGGTCGTCGGACCAGGCCGTGCCGGCCAGGCCCTCCGCGACCGCGACGTCGAGCAACCGGTGCCAGGAGGGGTGGAAGTCCACCTCGTCGACGCGGTGCCCGAAGCGGTCGTGGCTGCGCAGCACCGGCTCGACCCGGTTGGCCTCCTCGCCCCAGCGCTGGGCCTCCTCAGATCCCGCCATGGCCCCGAGCCGGTGCAGGTCGTCGAGGTACCAGGACGCACCTTCCCGAGCCAACCCCTCGAGCAGGGCCGGGTCCTCGGCGACGTCATGTCCGACCAGCGGCGGTGGCTGGTTGACCACCTCGTGGGTGGCTGCGGTCGGGGTCCCGTCGAGCACGCTCATGTGCCCATCATCACCCGGCGCGGGCGACCAACAGCCGCAGGGGCGTCGTGATGGCCGTGCCGACCCAGCGACTGACGACGACGCTGCCGTGGGCCATCCGCTCGGCATCGACGTCCGGCAGGTAGAGCGAGTGAAGTAGCAGCTGCGCGGCGGCATCGGAGTCGAGCTCACACCGGAACCCCAGGCGAGTGTCCGATCGGACCGTGAACCCGGGTAGTGGTCGCGCCAGCGCGTCGTCGTTGGGGTAGGACAACCGCTGCCGCAGGGCAACCCACAGGCGGGCGTAGCGGATGACTTCGCGCGCCGGCATCGGCCCCGGTGACGGCAGGAGCGCAACGAGCAGACCACCCGGCCGCAGCACCCTGGCCACCTCGGCCAGGGTCCGCTCCAGCGGTACGACCATGAGCGCCATCGACATGACGACGACGTCGACGGCTCCGTCGGGGAGCGGCAGGGCAGTGGCCTCGGCCCGCACGACGGGGACTCCCTTGGCTGCGGCAACTGCCAGCTCGGCGGCGGAGAGGTCGACCCCGAGGTAGCGGCCCGCGGACAGGTGGGCCGCCATCGGCGCACTGCCGCAGCCGAGGTCCAGCACGGTCGAGCCCGGCGGCACGGCCGCTGCCACCCACTCGTAGGGACTGCGGCCGCCGTCGTCGTGAGTGCGACCGAGCAGCTGCTCGGTGATGCCGGGGCGCTCCGCGTGGAAGTCCGTCAGGTAGTCCCGCCACGAGGTGCGCACCTCCAGACCCTAAAGTCGATCGGGTGCGGAGCATCGCGGTGGGCGGCTGGTCCTTCGACGTCCTCGACGAGGGGACCGGTGAGCCGGTGCTGCTGCTGCACGGCTTCCCGCAGACCTCGCACTGCTGGCGGCTGGTCATCCCGCGGCTGCGCGACTACCGCGTCGTCGCGCCGAACCAGCGGGGCTACTCCCCCGGCGCCCGGCCGGGGGATGTCGAGTCCTACCGGATCCCGCGGCTCGTCGAGGACGCCATCGGCCTCCTGGACACACTGGAGATCGACCGGGCGCACGTGGTCGGCCACGACTGGGGCGCGGCCGTGGCCTGGCAGGTCGGCGCGCGGCACCCCGACCGGGTTCGGACCCTCACGGCCGTCAGCGTCCCGCACCCGCAGGCCTTCATCGCCGCGCTGCGCACCGATGACGTCCAGCGCGCGAAGTCGCTCTACATGCGGGACTTCGCCACGCCGGGCTACGACGAAGTGCTCCTCGCCGACGACGCCACGGCGATGCGGGTGCTGTTCGGCGACGCCCCGCGGCCGGTCGACGTCGACGCCATGGTGGCTGCGGCCCGCGAGCCGGGAGCGCTAGCAGCCTGGCTGCGCTGGTACGCCGCTCAGCGGCTCGAAGACATCGCCGACACCCCCGCCGTGACGGTCCCGACGATGCATGTCTGGTCGGACGCCGACCAGGCCCTCGGTCGCGCCGGCGCGGAGGGCACGGCGGCGTGGTGCACCGGTCCGTACCGTTTCGAGGTGCTGCCTGGCATCAGCCACTGGATCCCCGAGCAGGCCGCCGACAGCCTGGCCGCGCTGCTCATCCAGCACCTTCAGACTCCGGGGTCACCGAGGCCCTAGCGTCGGCCTGTGCGCCTCGCGACCCTGAACCTGCTGCACGGCCGCTCGATCACCGACTTCGCCGTCGACCCTGATCGACTTCGCGCCGCCGTCACCGAGCTCGACGCCGACGTGCTCGGCCTGCAGGAGGTCGATCGGGCGCAGTCCCGCTCCGACCTGCGGCACCTCACCGAGGAGGTCGCCGACGCCATGGGCGCCGAGCACTGGCGCTTCGTGCCCGCGCTCATGGGAACCCCGGGTGAGAGCTGGCGGGCGGCCACCGATGCCGACCACGAGAGCAGCGAGGCGTCGTACGGCGTGGGGCTGGTGTCGCGGTACCCGATCCGTGAGTGGCGGGTGATCACGCTCGCGGCGGCGCCAGTCAAGAGCCCGATCCTGCTGCCGGGGACCCGGCAGTGGATCTGGTTGAAGGACGAGCCGCGCATCGGACTCGCGGCCGTCGTCGAGACGCCGCTCGGCGTGATGACCATTGCGACCACGCACCTGTCGTTCGTGCCGGTCTGGAACGGCGTGCAGCTGCGCAAGCTGACCGCCGCCCTCGAGGAGCTGCCGGGTCCGCGGGTGCTGCTCGGCGACCTCAACATGCCGCCGCCGTTCCCTCGTGCCCTGTCGGGCTGGCGGTCGCTCGCGAAGGCAGCCACCTATCCGAGCAACGATCCCCGCATCCAGCTCGACCACGTGCTCGCGTCCGGCGACCTGCCGCCGGTGACGCGGGTGTCCACGCCACCGCTGCCGGTGTCCGATCACCGCGCGCTTGCCGTCGACCTGTGAGCTGCCTCACGACGGTCGTCCTCGACGTCGGCGAGACGCTCGTCGACGAGACCCGGCAGTGGGGCGGGTGGGCACGCTGGCTCGGCGTCCCGGAGTTCACGCTGTTTGGGGTGCTCGGCGGCCTCGCGGCCCAGGGCCGTGACCACCGGGAGTTCGTGCCGCTGCTCAAGCCCGGCAGCACCTTCACTGCCGAGCGAGCCGCGAAGGAGGCCGCCGGAGTCGGGTGGTCCGCCGACGCCGTGCTCTACGACGACGCGGTACCCGCCCTCTCGGCGCTGCGGTCCGATGGCTGGTCGATCGTCGTCGGGGGCAACCAGCCGGAGTCGTTCCAGCGGCTGGTCGAGCGGCTCGCCCTCCCGGTCGATCTCGTCACCTCGAGCGGGTCACTCGGGGTCGAGAAGCCAGACCCGGCGTTCTACCGCGCGATCGCCGAGCAGGCCGGGGTGACACCGGAGCAGTGCGTCCACGTAGGTGACCGGGTCGACAACGACCTGATCGGGGCCTGCGCCGCCGGGATGGCGGTGGTCCACATCCGGCGCGGGCCGTGGGGGGTCCTGCACGGTCACCTCGCCGCCGAGCTCGGCATCACTCAGATCGAGTCCCTGCTCGAGCTCCCCGCGGTCCTCGCCACCCTCCGCGACGCGCGCGGCTAGCCATCGCCGCCGTCCAACCGCCATGATCAAAGGCACATCCGCACGGTTTTGAGGCCCGCAAACCGTGCTGATGTGCTCTTGATCTTGCTGGCGCGAGGGGGCACGGCGGCCCCGTGACTCAGCTCTGGGTGGTCCGGCTCTTGTTGCCCTTGTCGTCCCAGTCGAGCTTCCACTTCGCCTTGGACAGCGCCTTGTTGGCCGTGAAGCAGGACTCCGCGCCGGGCTTCTTGACCAGGCACAGCGCGACCTTGCCGGCCTTGAAGGCGTCAACGAAGCCGTAGCCGTAGCTGTGGTCCTTGCCGGTGTCGCCGAGGTCGGTGACGCTGCGCTCGAGGACCTCGTTGAGCTGCTGGGGAGTCAGCTTCGGGTTGGCCTCGGCGATGAGGGCGAGGACGCCGGCGACGTGCGGCGTGGCCATGGAGGTGCCGGAGATCGAGGCGTAGAGCCCGGCTGCCGAGCCCAGGCGCGACTCCGGGACGTAGCTCGCGAACTTGGAGCGGGCCGCCGTGATCGAGGTGCCGGGAGCGGCCACGTCGACCTGGTAGCCACGGCTGGAGAACGACGAGACGCCGAACGGCTTGGTCTTGACGGTGGAGCCGACCGTGACGACCTCGCCGGTGGCGCCCGGCCAGCCGACGGTCTCGTCCTTCGAGCCGGCGTTGCCCGCGGCGAAGACGAACAGCAGGCCGCGGCGGCTCGCCGCCCGGATGATCTGGATGGTCGGCTCGACGTCGGGGTCGTCCACCTCGTAGATGCTCCACGAGTTGCTGACGACCTTGATCTTCAGCTCCTTCTCGTGCTCCACGATGTGCTCGATCGCGACCATGGCGTTCTGCTCCCAGCCCAGGTCCGCCCCGGTCTGCGTCGCGCCCGCGATCTTGTAGGTGTAGAGGTTGACGCCCGGGGCGACCCCGCTCATGTCCGGCTCGAGGCCGGCATCCTTGGCCGCCTTGCCGCTGCCGGCGACCGTCGAGGCGACGTGGGTGCCGTGGCCGTTGTCGTCGACGCCACCGTAGGACTCGCTGAGCTCGAAGGCCTGCTCGCCGTAGACACCGTCCTGCGGCGGCTCGGTCAGCCAAGCGAACTCGGTGTTGTAGGCCTTCTTCAGCGCCGCGAAGTCGGGGTGGGTCTTGTCAGTGCCGGTGTCGATGACGGCGACGCTGACGCCCTTGCCCGTCAGCCCCATTCCCTTCGGCTTGGGGGCGCGCGCCGCCATGACTCCCAGGGCGGCCTTGCTCTTGTCGAGGTGGAACTTCACCCCGCGGTCCTCCTGCATGCCGACGACGCCCGGCAGCCCCGCGAGCGCCTGGAAGGCGCTGCTGGGGGCGATGACGGCGACCTGGGGCACGAGCTTGAAGGGGTGCGCCTTGACGACGCCGGCAGCAAACAGCGCCCGCAGGTCGGCTGTGGTCGCGGTGGCCGCGAACTCGACGAAGCCGCGCTGGAGGCCACCGTCGAGCAGCGAGGCCTCGATGGGCGCGAGCCGGGCAGGCGCAGTGCCGGTGACGGGGGCACCGGCGAGGGCAGCGGCTCCACCGGCGACGAGCGCAGCGGAAGCGAGCAGGGCGGTAGGCAGACGGCGGGGCAAGGGGTCTCCTCGAGAAGGGGTCGTCGAGGAACTAGTTCGACGGCTGCGACCCGGCTCCTGCCTGCTCCGGGACGGCGAGCAGGAGCGCGCGCAGGCCCGCCTCGTCCAGTACGTCGGCCGGGCGGACAGTCACGCCGGAGGCGACGTAGTGGAAGGCGGCCGTGACCCGGTCCAGCGGAGTGCCCGAGAGCCGGTGCCAGGCCAGGCGGTAGGCCGCCAGCTGGACCGCGGCGGCCTCGGCAGCCGCACCGGTCGGGCGGGCCCCGGTCTTCCAGTCGACGACCTCGTCCTGCGGCCCACCCGGCCCGGCAACGCGATAGACCGCGTCCATCCGGCCGCGCAGCACCACCCCGTCGAGGTCGGTCTCGAACGGCACCTCGATCTCGAGCGGCGTCAGCCCCCACCACGAGCTCGCTCGGAAGGCGTCCTGCAGCTCGGACAGCCGCTCGTCGACCAGTGCGCCGTCATCCGCACTGCCCGGCAGCTCCTCAGGGTCGAGCAGCTGCGCCTGCCCGAAGACCTGCTGCTCCAACCACGCGTGGAAGGCGGTCCCGCGGCGGGTCACCGGTGAGGGCCGCCGAGGGACGGGCCGGAGCAGGCTATGCGCCAACGCGGCGGGATCGCGCCGCAGCTCCACGAGGTCGGTGACCGACAGGTGACCGGGCAGCACCGCGGCCCGCCGGCCGCGCCGCCGCCGAGCCGCCTCGGCAGCGAGGCGGAGCAGGTCGTCGTCCCAGCCGGCCACCAGCTCCGCCGCCGCCGGGTCCAGCCCGACGTCGGGACCGATCGCCGGGCCGTCGACGAGCTCGGGGTCGGCCAGCAGAGCGCGGACCCGGTCCGCCGCAGCCTGCATCCCAGGACCCACCGGTGGTGACGCAGCCGGCCAGGCGAAGGACTGCACGACCGCGGTGATCGGGTTGTCGACCGGCGGTTCCTCGCACCAGTCCTGCACCTCTCCGGCCCCGGCCTCGCAGGCCGCCCGGGCGGCGAGCAGGAGCCCCGAAGCACCGAGGGCCGTCTTGCCCTCCCCCCAGTGGTAGCCGCTGCAGAGCAGCACCGACTCCGCGCGGGTGAAAGCGACGTACGCCAGCCGCTGCTCCTCGCGGGCGTCGCGGCGCTCGTTGGCGGCCTTGTGCTCCTTCAGGTGCTCCGGCTCCAGACCGCGGAGCCCGGGGAGGTCGTCGGCGTCGCCGCGCAGCGGGAACGGCAGCAGCCGGGCGTTGCCGGTCCAGCTCGTCGAGCCCTGCGGCTTGGCCGGGAAGACCGTCGACCGGGCTCCGCTCGACAGCCCCGGGACCGCCACCACCGGCCACTCGAGGCCCTTGGCCGCGTGGACGGTCATGAGCTTGACCGTGTCGGCCGCGCTCGGCGCGCCGACGTCGAGGCCGTGCTCCTCGTCCTCGGCAGCAGCGAGGAACGCCAGGAAGGCCGAGAGCACCGCCTCGCCGCCGCCGTCCTGCGCCGCGTCACCGGCGAAGCCCGCCGCGGCGTCGAGGAAGGCGTCGAGGTCGGCGCGGGCCGCAGCCGGATCCTGCGCCCCTACCCGAGCCGAGACCTCGATGTCGAGGCCCAGGGTGCGCTCGACGTCAGCCACCAGGTCGGGGAGCGGCTGGTCGGTGCGGCGGCGCAGCGCCCGCAGCTCGTCGCGCAGGACTTCGAGTCGTCGCCGGCCCGCCAGCGAGAGGCCGCTCGGAGGCAGGTCGTCGAGCGCATCGACCAACGAGCCGACGGCGGTCTCGTCCACCCCGAGCACGACGGCGTCCACGGGGTCGTCGGGGACGGCGGTCGTGCCGCGGACCAGGGCTCGGGCGCGCGCGCCCAGGACCGCCAGGTCACGGGGGCCCAGCCGCCAACGCGGGCCGGTGAGCAGTCGCAACAGGGCGGCGTCGGCGGTCGGGTCGTCGAGCACCCGCAGCGTCGCCACGACGTCGGCCACCTCCGGCACGTCGAGCAGACCGCCGAGGCCGACCACCTCCACCGGCACATCGAGTGCCTCGAGGGCGGACCGCAGCCGCGGGAACATCGATCGCTTGCGGCACAGCACCGCCGCCTGCGCCCACCACCGGCCGTCGGCGAGCCGGTCCCGCGCCAGGACGGCAGCCCGCACCTCTCGAGCGACCCACTCGGCCTCGGCGTCGACATCGGTGAGCAGCGCACATCGCACCTGCCCGTCGTCCTCGCGGCCCGGCGCCGCCGCGAGCTCCTCGACCGGGACCCCCTCCTGCCGGAGGTCGACACTCACGGCGTTGGCCAGCAGCAGGATGCGCCCGCCCGAACGGTAGGTCGTGGGGAGGCTCATCGGGATCCGCGTCGCCGCACGGAAGCTGTCCGGGAAGCGCCGCAGGGTGCCGGGGCTCGCCCCCCGCCAGCCGTAGATGCTCTGGCACGGGTCGCCTACGGCCGTGACGGCGTGACCGTCACCGAACAGCGAGGACAGCAAAACCTCTTGTGCCGCACCGGTGTCCTGGTATTCGTCGAGGAGCACGACCTGGTAGGTCGACCGCTCGAGCTCACGCACGACCGCGTGGTCACGCGCGAGTGTGGCGGCCAGCGCCACGACATCACCGAAGTCCAGCAGCTCCCGATCCCGCTTGAGCTGCGTGTAGCGCGCGACCACGGGCAGCAGCTGCTCCCGGGCCGCGTGGCAGGCCAGCACCTCGCGGGCCGGCTTGGTGAGCTTCTCGGCGGCCGCTTCGGCCGCGCGCAACCACTCACCCGTACGCCGGATGTCGGACGCCTCACGCAGGTGCTCGGCGAGATCGCCGGCCAGCTGCAGCACCGCCTTGACGACCGTCGACTCCGCCCAGGAGACCGCCGTCATATCGCCGTCGTAGGACCCCACGGCGCGGGCCGCCAGCTGCCAGCTGGTCGCGGGTGTCACCAATCGGGCCGTGGGCTCGCGGCCGATCCGCAAAGCGTGGTCGCGGACCAGCCGGGCGGCGTAGGAGTGGTAGGTCGAGATGGTCGGCTCGAGGTCGGCGAGCTCGTCGGGCAACAGGCCGGCGGCGCGCAGCGCTCGCAAGCCGACCCGGACCCGGCCGGCAAGCTCGTCGGCCGCCTTCGTGGTGAACGTCAAGCCCAACACGGCGTCCGGAGCGATGTGGCCGCTGCCGACCAGCCACACCACCCGCGCAACCATCGTTGCGGTCTTGCCGCTGCCCGCACCGGCGACGACGACGCGCGCCCCGAGCTCGCCCTGCACGACCTCCCATTGCGCAGGGCTCACCGGCCGGCTGAGGATCTGCTCGAGGCGCTCCTGGGAGAGGCCCTTCACCGCACGACCCCTTGCCCTTCGGGCCAGGCCGGACAGCTGGTCCGCACAGCGCAGCGGTCGCAGTGCTTGTTGGCCGTCGCCGGGAAGTCGGCAGCTCGCATGCCCGCCACCACGCGGGTGACGAGGTCGTGGGCCCAGGCCGGGTCGGCGGCATCGCCCAGCGCAGGCTGGAACTGCTCGGTCGCTGCGACCGTGCCCTTCAGCTGCAGGAGGGCCGCGCCGCCGGGCTCGACCACGCCGTGCTCCTCCGCGAAGGCGCCCAGCGCAACCGCGAGCTGGTAGACGCCCAGCTGGGGGTGGGCCGCCAGCTCGTCGGCCGGCGGGCGACTGGAGCCGGTCTTCAGGTCGACGACGACCGCCCGACCACGGTCGTCGCGCTCGAGCCGGTCCACCCGGCCGGAGATGATGGCGTCGGCTCCGAACGGGACCGCGACGGACACCTCGGTGCCGACCAGGGTGCGAGTGGCCGCGGCCTGCCAGGTGAGGAACCTGCGCAGCGCGTCGACGGACTCCTGGCGACGCCGGACGACCGCCCACGGGGCGCCGAGCTCCAGCTCCGGCAGGACCGCGTCGAGCCGGTCGATGAGCTGGCTCTCCGAGAGCGCATCGTCCCCACTGCCCAGCTCCGCCAGGGCGTGGATCAGGGTCCCGAGGATTTGCGGCGGGCCGGACGTGCCGGCCACCCCCACGGCGCTCTCCAGGAACCAGCGCAGCGAGCAGGTGTCGAAGGACTCGACCTTGGACGGGCTGACTCGCACCACGGAACCCACGTCGGCCAGGGGGCGATCGTCGGACAGCGGGTCCAGTCCCCACCAACGAGCCGGGTCCGCCGCGGCGACGCCTTGCCGCACCAGCGCCGCCAGCCGTCGGCAGGCGGCTTCTCGCAGCGCGACGTCGGGGGCGGCCGCTGCGGTGCGGCGGAGCTCGGCGACCAGCCCTGCCGACGTCAGCGGGCGCGGCGTCGGCGAGGACGTCTCCGGCACGGGGACACCTAGCTCGGCCAGCAGCCGGCTCGGCCGGTCGGCGCCGCCCTCTCCGCTGGTGACGGCTGTGACCACCAGCCGCTCACGAGCCCGCGTGACTGCGACGTAGAACAGCCGTCGTTCCTCGGCCAGCAGCTCGCTGCGCCGCGCGGCAGCATCGGCGCTGCCCTCGAGCCCGGCAGCAACGTCGACGAGGGCGTCGGCGCCGAGCAACGATCCACGCAACCGGAGATCAGGCCACACCCCCTCCTGGACCCCGGCGACGACCACGAGCCGCCACTCGAGGCCCTTGCTGGCATGGGCGGTGAGGACCCGCACGCCGTCGCCTTCAGGGGTGCGCTGCGACAGCGAGTCACCGGGCACCTCCTGGGCAGCGACGTCGTCGGCAAAGCCGAGCGGGCCGGCGCCGGGGAGCCGGTCGACGTAGCGGGCGGCGGCGTCGAACAGCCCGATGACCGCATCCAGGGCCCGGTCAGCGAGCGCGCCGCGAGCGCCTCCGACCAGGCTGTCCGCGACCAGGCGACGCTCCGCGGCGCTGGCCTCCCAACCGGCCCAGAGCACGTCCTCGGCACTGGCCCCAGCCGCGGCGGACTTCGCCACCGCGCCCACCAGCCCGACCACCCGATCCAGCGGGCCGCGGTCCCGCGCCGGCACCAGCAGGCCCTCCCTCGGATCGCGGACGGCGGCCACCATCAGCTCCCCCGACGGCCGGGTGCCCCCCGCCTCGAGATCCCCCCGGCGCAGGGCGCGCCGCAACCGCCGGACCGCTAGCGCATCAGCCCGCACGAGCGGACCCATCAGGACCGCCAGGACCGAGTCCTCGGTGGCGCCGCTCGGGCGCAGCGCGAGCTCCAGCAGGTCGAGCAGGGCTCGCACCATGGGTTCCTCGACCAGCGGCACCTCGTCACCGGCGACACCGACCGGCACGCCAGCCGCGAGCAGCCCGCGGCGCAGGACAGCGAGCGATGCCGGCGTGGACCGCAGCAGGACCGCCATGTCCGACCACGGGATGCCGTCGTAGAGGTGCGCACGCCGCAGCAGGTCCGCGATGAGGGCGGCCTCTTGCGTCGGTGAGGTGGCCAGCCGGATCTCCACGGCGCCGGGGCTGGGCACGACGCGCGGGTCCGGGACGAGGGCCCGGAAGTCGGGGCCGAGCGAGCCGGCGGGCAACCGGGTGGCCACCGCGCGGCTGGCAGCCAGGAGCACCGCGCCCGAGCGTCGGCAGGTCGTCAGCTCGACCCGATCGGCCGGCGCCCCGGCGGCGCTGCGGAAGCGGTCGGGGAAGTCCAGGATCCCGCGCACGTCCGCCCCACGGAAGGCATAGATGGACTGATCGGGATCACCGACGGCGATGAGGTCGCGACCACCACCGGCCAGTGCCTGGAGCAGCCGCACCTGAGCCGGATCGGTGTCCTGGTACTCATCGACGAAGACCACGGCCCGGTCGGCGCGCTCGGCCTCGCGCAGCTCGCGATCGCTCTCCAGCAGCCCGGCGGCGGCCCGGACCATGCCGGCGTAGTCGAGCACCTCGGCGGTGGGATCGACGTCGAAGCGGCCTTCGTAGTCGGCGAGGAAGCCCGCTGCCGCCACCCACTCCGGTCGCCCCCGCTCCTGGCCCCACCGGCGGAGAGCAGCCGGCTCGACGCCGCGCTCTTCGGAACGCTGCAGCAGGGCGCGCAGCTCCTGGCGAAACCCGCGCAACGGCAACGCCGCGCGCAGCTCCGCCGGCCATCGCAGCCCGCCGTCCTCGACCTCGCCCGCAAGCAGGCGCATCACCTCAAGGTCCTGCTCCGGCCCGGACAGCAGCCGCAGCGCGGCCGCGCCGCGACGGCTCAGCTCCCGACGCACCAGGGCGTAGGAGTAGCTGTGGAACGTCATGGCCACCGGCCCGCGCGTCGTGCCGCCGAGCCGGGCCGTGATGCGCTGCCGCAGCTCCTGGGCCGCCTTGCGGCTGAAGGTGAGGACCAGCACCCGCTCGGCTGGCAGCCCCCGCTCGACGACCCGGTGCCGGACCGCCTCCACGATCGTCGTGGTCTTGCCGGTGCCGGGCCCGGCGAGCACCAGCACGGGCCCGCCCGGGTGCTCGACGACCCGGCGCTGCGCGTCATCCAGGACTGGGGGCGCGGTCGCGGCCCGGCGGCCCCGCTGGAGGAGCGGGCCGGCGTCGCTGGGGGTCGCGCGGGTCGTGGGCACCATCGCCCCGCACTCCACCATGCCGCACAGACACCGCGGCAGACCG
>JBKKBU010000075.1:0-2593 GCA_046713755.1 Mycobacteriales bacterium | reverse complement strand
TCGGACATCAACGGCTTCAGTCGCCAGGGCGGACCGGTCTCGGCGGGCAGCAAGAAGGTCAGCTACCCCTTCACCGGTCTCGGCGGCACGTCGATCGAGAAGAGCTCGACCGGTGTGCGCACCTGGGACTACAACGCCGAGGGTCTGGACCACTACGGCCTCTACCCCGACTGGGTCGAGCACGCAGCGCTCAACGCGTCCGACCCGGCGGCCTTCCGGGCCGACGTGGAGCGCGGACCCGAGGCCTTCCTGCAGATGTGGGAGCGCGCCCTGGGTGTGAAGGGCGACAGCTGCCGCGCCGACATCGCCGACGTGAACGACAAGGCCCTGCGCGCTGCGGTCAAGGACGGGTCCTCGCCGGAGGAGGTGCTCCTGTCCCTCGGTCAGCCGAGCGAGCGCGCCGGTGACCGCTTCACGTACTGCACGTCGAAGGGCCGGGTCCAGGTCGTGTTCGGTGCCGACGAGCGCGCGACCGACCTGGTCAAGGCCTGAGCATGCTCGTCCGGAGGGCCCGCACGGTCGATGTGCGGGCCATCCGATCCCTGGTCGACACCTACGCCGATGACCGACGGCTGCTGTCCAAGGCCACCGTCGTGCTCTACGAGGACGTGCAGGAGTTCCTCGTTGCCGAGATTGACGGCACCGTGGTCGGCTGCGGTGCCCTGCACGTCATGTGGGAGGACCTCGCCGAGGTGCGGACCGTGGCCGTCGACCCGGCCCACCATGGGCAGGGCGTCGGCTCGGCGGTGCTGACGGCACTGCTCGAGGGTGCCAGGCAGCTCGGGGTGGGGCGGGTGTTCTGCCTGACCTTCGAGACCGGCTTCTTCGGCCGCCACGGCTTCCACGAGATCGCCGGCCTGGCCATCGATCCGAGTGTGGCGGCAGAGCTGCTGCAGTCCCATGACGAGGGCGTCGCGGAGTTCCTCGACCTCGCCCGCGTGAAGCCCAACACCCTGGGCAACACCCGGATGCTGCTCGAGCTCCCTCGCTGAGCCCTGGGTGAACCCTGGCCTCAGGCCCGCACGACGCTGAGGAACTGCTCCAGGCCGGTGAAGTCGTCGACGTTGCGCGTGTAGAGGCAGGCTCCATGAGCATGCGCGGTCGCAGCGATGAGCAGGTCCATGGCTCGGGCGCGGGGCTGACGGCCCAGGGCGGCCACATGCGCGGCGAGTTGGCCGTAGCTGTCGGCGACAGCGTCGTCCACGGGTAGTGGGTCAAACCGGCGTTGTAGCCGGCTCAGCCGCGAGAGGCGAACTGCTCGCGCCTTCTCTGACGAGGCCACCAGCACGCCGTAGTGCAGCTCGGCAATGCTGATGACACTGATGGCGAGCTGTCCAGGAAGGGGCGCGACGTCCTCGGCAATCAGGACGCTGGTGTCGAGGACTCCCCGCTCCACCCTCAACGATCCCAGGGATCGCGGAGCGCCTGGTCCAAGCGATCCCGGTCGGCGATCCAGTCCGCGTCGACCGGCCCCGCGAAGACGTCGGCGACGGCCGTCCAAGACACCCATGACTGGGCCTCGACCGGTCCTAGCTGGGCAGCCGGCCGACCGGAAACCGTGATCGTGAGGCGTTCGCCCGCTTGCGCACGGCGGACCAGGTCACTGGCATGCTGCCGAACTTCCCGCAGCCCGACCTCGTCCATACGCCATGGTAGCACAAATGCTACCTGGGGACGGGCCTGGCCCGCTGGGGGTGGAACGTCTCGTGCCGGGCCAGCATCGCGACGAACTCCCCGATCTTGCGCTCGCGGGTCTCGGCCCGCTTCACCGCAGCCAGGCGATGGATGAGGGCGAAGCGGTTGGTCTTGGTGAGGACGTCGAACATCGCCCGGGCCGCCGGATCGGCAGCGATCGCGGCCGCCAGGGCCGCTGGCACCTCCGACTCCGACTGAGGGGCGTAGGCAGCCGCCCACCTGCCGTCGGCCTGGGCGGCGGCCACTGCGGCTCGGCCGGCCGGCAGCATCCGGCCCGCCGTCTCGAGGCGCGCGACATGGCCGACGTTGCGCTGCGACCACACGCTGCGGGGCCGCCGCGGTGTGAACCGGATCGAGGAGGTCTCGGCATCGCGCTTGCGGCCCTGACCGTCGATCCAGCCGACGCACAGCGCCTCATCGACAGCCTGCTGCCAGGTCAGGGTGGTGACCGTGCCGCCCTTCTTGCTGAGCGCGAGCCAGACCCCGGGCGACGTGGCGTGGTGGGTCACCAGCCAGGCCCGGAGCTCTGCGGCGTCCGCGACGACCAGTTCCTCCAGCTCTGCGGTCGGCACCGCCGCACCGTAGCGCCCTAGCTGAGGACCATGTTCGGCTCGCCGTAGGAGTTCTTGCCGTTGGCGCCGCGCGTGCAGGTGCCGCCTCGGACAGTGCCGCTGTTCCAGGCCTGCCGCAGGCAGTTGCGAAGAGCCAGCTGCCCCCAGTAGTTCGGGTGGAAGCTCTCCTGGATGTAGTAGTTGCCGCAGCAGGTGGACACCGTCCGGATCTGGTTGACCCACTCGGTGACGTCGCTCGCGCCGGCTTGCGTCCAGGTGGACAGGCCCTTCTCCTCGAGCAGCCCGACGGTGTTCTCGCACAGCCGCCGGCCGTTGAAGGCGGTCGA
>JBKKBU010000074.1:0-3850 GCA_046713755.1 Mycobacteriales bacterium | reverse complement strand
CCACCACCAGCCCCACCACCAGCCCCACCACGTCCCTCACACCGACGCCGACGCCGCCGCCGACGGCGTCCGGGCTCGTGCTGGGCCCCGAACAGCGCCCCGACCTGGGCTACACGTGGGCCCGAGTGGGCTCCATGAACGCCGCCGGGGGCAGCTACGTCGTCGAGGACGGCGCTGGGGCGTTCGCCACCTACGCGTTCCGGGGGAGCGCCATCGAGCTGCTGACCGCGGTCGGGCCCGATATGGGCCGGATGTCGCTGTTCGTCGATGGCGTCCCCCGAGGGACCTGGGACCAGTGGGCACCGACACCCCAGTTCGGCGTCGTACGCCGCATCGCGGGCCTGTCTCCCTCGACCGGCCACGTCCTGAAGGTCTCCGTCGCGGGCACCGCGCGAGCGGGCGCCCGGGGCACCAAGGTGGTCATGGACGGCTTCCGGCTGCAGGGTGGGACACCCGACCCGACGCCGACGCTGGCGATGTCCTGGCGCGGGCAGCAAGCCGGCGCCCCCGGCACCAGGCTGGTCACCTCAGACGTGCCCGGCGCTCGGGTGCACCTGCCGTTCACCGGGACGGCCGTGAGCTGGACCACGGCTGTGGGACCTGGCCAGGGGCGGGCGACTGTCCTCATCGACGGCAGGAGCTACCCCGTCGACAACTGGGCGGCTACCACCCGGTTCGGAGTGGTGCGGGTCTGGCGCGATCTGGCGCCTGGTCCGCACACGCTCACGGTCGTGGTGCAGGGCACCGCCCGGCCGGGCGCAGTCGGCGCCACAGTGGCCGTGGACGGCTTCGCCAGCCGCTGACACGCTGTCACCGCTCCAGTCACGCTTGGTAGTGGGCCAAAAGGGCTAAAGCACCCTAACGAGCGTCACCCGGATGGGCGCTTCAGAGGTTTGCTGCGCCGACGACTACTTACAGTGACCGGATCGATAAAGGCAAACCTGCGGCGACGCAGGGACGCAAAGCCAGGGGCCCCATGCGGGTCGCCCAGCTACCGAACTCCAGGAGCTCGTTGTGCGGCTGCTCGCCCGCCTCTCCACTCTGGTCCTCACGGCCGCCGTCAGCACGGTCGGGCTCGCCGCCCTCTCCCCCTCCGCGCACGCCGCCGAGGCCGGCCTGGCCGGTAGCTCGCTGCGCTACTACGGCGCCCAGCTGCACTCGCTCTGGTACGACAACACGGCCGCCGACGTCGAGCGCCAGCTGGACCTGCTCGCCGGGACCGCCGCCAACTCGGCCCGCGTGGACGTGGCGTGGAGCAGCCTGCAGACGAGTGGCCCGACGTCGTACAACAGCACCTACACGGCCAAGATCGACGCGCTGGTCGCCGGTGCGACCCGCCGCGGCATCTCGCTGGTCCTGACGCTCAACGAGACGCCCTGCTGGGCAAGCTCCGCACCCGCGACGCTGGTCCAGGACTGCGCCGGGGCGTACTGGGAGCGCAACGTCACCCGCTACCCGCCGCGCGACGCCGGCGACTTCGCCCGGGCCGCCGCCTGGCTCGCGGAGCGCTACGGCTCGCGGGTCGCAGCGTTGGAGCTGTGGAACGAGCCCAACTACGTCGGTGCGGACGGCTACAGCCCGCTCATCTCCACCAACCGGCCGGCTGCCTACGCCGCCCTCGTCAAGGCCGCCTACCCGGCCGTCAAGGCCGTCGCCCCGGCGCTGTCGGTGCTGGCCGGCGCGATGTCGTTCAGCGACGACACCTTCCTCAAGGCGCTCTACGCCGAGGGCATCCGCGGCAACTACGACGGCATCTCGGTCCACCCGTACAACGAGTGGCGCGCGCCGGGTGCCCCCCACGACATCACGTACTACAAGTACGACTACGTCCAGGGCATGCAGGCCGTCCACGCCGCGATGATCGCCGGCGGCGACAACACCCCCGTCTGGATCACCGAGATGGGCTGGACGAACTGCACGGTCGGTGGGGACCGCTGGTGCGTCACGGCCGACCAGCAGGCCAGCTACCTCGCCTCGGCCGCGAAGATGGCCGCGACCTGGACCTGGGTGCGGGCCTTCATCGCCTACAACCTGCGGGACAAGGGCACGGACGTGTCCTACACCGAGGACAACTTCGGTCTGGTGCGCCGCGACTACACCCCGAAGCCAGCCCTGGCCGCCCTCGGTACGGCGTTCCGCAGCATCGCTGCTGCCGCTGCCGCCCCGACGGTCACGACGGCAGCGTCGGTCACCGCCCCGACGACCACTGTCAGCGCCACGACCACTGTCACCCGGACCCTCCCCAAGAAGGCCGTGAAGTGGAGCAAGGCGCGCGCCGTCAAGGCCGCTACCCGTCGCTGAACCTGCCGCGACGGCCCAGCGCGACTCCTGTGGCGCCTCCACCCACAGCACGCCAGCTGGGCGGATAGTGGCCGCATGACGGCCAGCGACCGCACGCCACCGCAGGACACCCCCGCCGACGCCCCCGCCGACACGCGCGGCATAGCCGGGACGCTGCGCCGATGGGCCCTCGCCCTGCCGCTTGCCCCGGTGGCGATCATCGCGGCCATCCTCATCATCACGCTCGGGGTCTTCGGCTACCGCGAGGACAGCGGGGCGGCCCCAGCGCTGTTCGACCTCGACGGCGAGGGCAAGCCGCCGGCCGCGTTCTCAGCGCTGCTGCTCGGGTCCGCCGGGATCGCCGGGCTGCTCAACGCCCGGGACACCGGTGAGCGGGCCTGGGGCCTACTCGGCGCCTTCCTGATCTTCATGGCCGTCGACGAGGCCATCACCCTGCACGAAACGCTCGCCGAGGCGACCGGAGTCGGCTGGATCAAGCTCTACCTACCGGTCGTCGCAGTCGGCGGACTGGCGTGGTTGGCGGTGTGGCGCAAGCTCTGGTCCCAGCGCCTGCTCTGGTTCGGGTTCGCCGCCGGGGCGGCCGCGTGGTTCGTCAGCCAGGTGCTGGAGAGCCTGCAGTCGAACGACGGCGGCCGGGTCGAGAACTACTCCGTCTACTCGACCTTCGAGGAGACCCTCGAGCTCACCGGGTCCGCGCTGTGGCTGCTCGTCCTCGTCGCCGCCCTGCAGTGGCGCCCCCGCCGGAGCAGCTAAGGCAGATAGGTCGACGCCACGGCCACGTCATCGAAGGCCAGGTCGTAGGTCTTCCCGGTCTCGTTGCCGCCGAGCTGGACGCTGGACACCGCCGCTGTGCCGAGGTTGGTCGTCGTCGTGAGCTCAGGCACGGGGGTGCCGTTCAGCCACACCTCGGTCCGGCTGGCGGTGCCCGCGATGACGACCCGCATCTGCAGGTCGTGCCAGGTGCTGCCGGGAAGGATCCGCACCGCACTGCTGGTCTTGAGTCGCGTCAGGTAGTTCCACGAGTAGAGCGAGCCGCCGTTGTCGAGGCACAGGTCGGTGACCATGCCCGAACCGGCCCGGAACTTCAGCACGCAGGCGACGCTCGCGCCCTGGCTCAGCACGCGTAGCCGGGTCCGGAAGTAGACGTCGGTCAGCGGGCTCGGCAAGGTCTTGCGGGCGTAGCTGCCGGCGCCGCTGCCGGTGCTGGTGGCGCGCGCGCCGTAGGTGCCCGCGAAGGCCGCACTGCTGACCGTCAAGCCCTTCACGGTGGTCCAGGACGCGAGCGTCCCGGACTCGAACCCGTCGCTGAACACGGGTGCGGGTGGCGGCGGGGGCGGCGGCGGCGGCGGAGTCGTCGCCGTCTCCGTCGGGGTCGGGGCGACAGTGGCCGTAGGAGTCGGTTCGACAGTCGCCGTCGGGGTCGGGGCGACAGTGGCCGTAGGAGTCGGTTCGACAGTCGCCGTCGGGGTCGGGGCGACAGTGGCCGTCGGGGTCGGGGAGACAGTGGCCGTCGGGGTCGGGGACGGCGTCACGTCCGAGATGAACCCCG
>JBKKBU010000073.1:0-6426 GCA_046713755.1 Mycobacteriales bacterium | reverse complement strand
CTCGGCCGGATGGCATTGCGCCTCAACGCCTTGCCGGTCGCCGGCGAGGAGCACGTCGTGCAGGGCTGGGTCATCAGTCAGGACGGCCGCAAGACCCACACCGGGACCGCCCTGCACGATCCGGCCGGCCGGGTGCTCGCCGTCGCGAAGGCGACCTGGATCGCCGTCGACGTCACCCAGGTCGGTCAGTCGTGACGACAGCCCGGGTGTCGCCCCGGGTGTCGTAGTTCCGGAACCGGGGCACGGCCGCACCGATCGCTGCCGTCAGCCCGACGACGGCAAGTCCGCCGGCGACGACCGCGCCCTGCAGGCCGACCAGCTCGGCACCACCGCCGGCGCGGGCATCGCCGAGGCGCGGCCCGCCAGCGACCACGACGATGAAGACGCCGCCCAGCCGGCCGCGCATCTCGTCGGGAGCGGCGGCTTGCAGGATGGCGGTGCGGAAGACCGCCGACACCATGTCGGAAGCGCCGGCTGCCGCCAAGAACAGCAGAGCCAAGGGAAGGGAATCGGTCAGCCCGAAGGCCACGATCGCCAGCCCCCAGGCCACGATGGCCAACAGCACCGCAAGCCCCTGGCGGTGCACCCGGCCGAGCCAGCCGCCGAACACGGCACCGACCAGTGCCCCAGCGGCCAGCGCCGAGTAGAGCGCCCCGGCCGTCTGCGGCCCGCCGCCGAAGACCTCTTCGGCCATCGCCGGGAACAACGCCCTCGGCATGGCGAAGACCATCGCGACGATGTCGACGACGAAGGTCATCAAGAGCACCGGCTGGGTGCGCAGAAATGCAAGGCCCTCAAGGACCGACGCGGTCCCGGCCTTGCGCCCACCGCCCTCCGGTGGCATGGACGGCAGGCCGCGCACCGCCAGCAGCACGCCGGTGAAGGACACCAGGTCCAGGGCGTAGGCCGCGTCGTAGCCGTAGACCGCGACCAGCAGCCCGGCGAGCAACGGCCCGATGGTGACCCCGAGGTTGAACTCCACCTGCTTGATGGCGTTGGCAGCTGGTAGCAGCTCCGGGGGGAGCAGCCTCGGCACCAGTGCCTGGCGGGCCGGTGAGTCCACCGCAAACAGCGCCGACTGTCCGGCGACGACGAGGTAGAGCAGCCAGGTCCACTCGACGCCGGCGGCGGCCTGCGCGACCAGCACACCGGAGAGCAGGACCTGGCCAACGGTGGTGAGCAGGACCAGCTTGCGGCGGTCGACGGCATCGGCCACCGCCCCGCCGTACAGCCCGAAGACCACCAGCGGGAGGAGACCGGCAAGTCCGACGAGACCAACGGCGGCAGCTGACCGCGTCTGCTCGTAGACCTGGATCGGGACGGCGACCATCGTCACCTGCGTGCCGATCACCGAGACGGCATCCCCCACCACCAGCCGCCGGTAGGCCGGCGCGACCCGCAGCGGGGTGAGGTCGAGCAGGGTGCGCTTCACGGCGCGAGCCGCTCCACCACCCACGACCCGGCCGTACGCCGGAAGCGCAACCGGTCGTGCAGGCGCGATGGCCGCCCCTGCCAGAACTCCACCGTGGTCGGCACGATCCGCAGCCCGCCCCAGAAGCCCGGGACGGGCACGGGGAGGCCGTCGTAGCGCTCCTCCAGGACTGCGCGGCGCTCCTCCAGGACTGCGCGGCTGGCGATGACGGTCGACTGGCGCGACGCCCAGGCGCCGATCTGCGCGTCCCGTGGGCGGGTCGCGAAGTAGGCCTCGGTCTCGGCGCGCGTCACCTCCTCCACGCTCCCGTCGATGCAGACCTGGCGCTGTAGCTCCACCCAGGGGAACACCAGGGACGCCTGGGCAGTGGCCAACGCCTCGACGGCCTTGCGTGACGTGCGGTTGGTGAAGACCACCAGTCCGCGCTCGTCGTAGCCCTTGCAGAGCACCGTTCGGGCGCTGGGGGTGCCGTCGGGCGCCACCGTGCCGAGCACGACGGCATTGGGTTCCACGAGCACGGCAGCCTCGACGAACCACGCGGCGAGCTGCTCGTGCCAGGTGGGCGCCAGGTCGCCCTCCGACAGACCGGCGCGCGCATAGTCGAGGCGCAGGGCCGCGAGGTCGGGGGTCACGCAGGCAGCCTGCCTCATGAGGCGCTGGCAGGGCACGGCAGAATGCGGGTCGAGACAAGACCTGACTCTGACGAGTGGAGCCGCCACATGGCTGACGAGACCTCCTTCAAGCCCGGCCTCGAGGGAGTCGTCGCCTTCGAGTCCGAGATCGCCGAACCGGACAAGGAGGGGTCAGCGCTGCGCTACCGCGGCGTCGACATCGAAGACCTCGTCGGCCACGTCTCCTTCGGCAACGTCTGGGGGCTGCTCGTCGACAACGAGTTCCGGCCCGGGCTCCCGCCGGCTGAGCCGTTCCCGCTGCCGGTGCACTCCGGTGACATCCGCGTCGACGTCCAGTCCGCGATCGCGATGCTCGCGCCCGCCTGGGGACTGCAGCAGATGCTCGACATCGACGTCGAGCAGATCCGAGAGGACCTCGCGCGCATCTCCGTCATGGCGCTGTCCTTCGTCGCGCAGTCGGCCCGCGGGCTCGGCAAGCCCATGGTCCCGCAGAGCCAGGTCGACAGGGCCGAGACCATCGTCGAGCGCTTCATGATCCGTTGGAAGGGCGACCCTGACCCCGCGCACACCAAGGCCGTCGATGCCTACTTCGTGTCGGCCGCCGAGCACGGCATGAACGCCTCAACGTTCACCGCCCGCGTGATCGCCTCGACCGGAGCGGACGCGGCTGCCTCGATCTCGGGGGCGATCGGCGCACTGTCCGGCCCGCTGCACGGTGGCGCGCCGTCGCGGGTCCTGACGATGCTCGACGAGGTCGAGCGCGCAGGCGACCCCACGAGCTACGTCAAGGGCCTGCTCGACCGCGGCGAGCGCCTCATGGGCTTCGGTCACCGGGTCTACCGCGCCGAGGACCCCCGGGCCCGCGTGCTGCGCCGCACGGCGAAGGAGCTCGGGTCGCACCGCTACGAGGTGGCCGAGGCGCTCGAGAAGGCCGCCATCGAAGAGCTCACCGCGCGCTACCCGGACCGGGCGCTGCGCACCAACGTGGAGTTCTGGTCCGCTGTCGTCCTCGACTTCGCCGAAGTGCCGGCCCACATGTTCACGTCGATGTTCACCTGCGCACGGACGGCCGGCTGGTCCGCGCACATCCTCGAGCAGAAGAAGCTCGGCAAGCTCATCCGCCCATCCGCCAAGTACGTCGGTCCGGCACCGCGCCCCGTCGCGGACGTCGCCACCGGCGAGCTGATCGCAGGGAACCAGGTCTAACTCTTGTCCGACATCACCCTCCCCGCCTCGCTCCGACCCGCCGACGGGCGGTTCGGCGCGGGTCCCTCGAAGATCCGCGACGCACAGCTCGACGCCTTGGTCGCCGCCCGACACACGGTCCTCGGCACCTCGCACCGGCAGGCGCCCGTCAAGGACGTCGTACGCCGGGTCCGCAGTGGACTCTCCGACCTGTTCTCCTTGCCAGAGGGCTACGAGGTCGTGCTCGGCAACGGTGGTGCGACGGAGTTCTGGGACATCGCGACGTTCGGCCTCATCGAGCGCAAGTCGCTGCACGCCTCGTTCGGCGAGTTCTCCTCGAAGTTCGCCTCGGCCGCCGCTGCTGCTCCCTTCCTGGACGAGCCGACCGTCGTGAAGAGCGAGCCCGGCACCCACCCGACGCTGTCCGCCGAGGCCGGCGTGGATCTCTACGCACTCACCCACAACGAGACCTCGACCGGCGTCATGATGCCGATCTCGCGGGTCGAGGGTGTCGACCCTGACGCCCTCGTGGCCGTCGACGCGACGTCGGGAGCCGGCGGCCTGCCGGTCGACCCGTCACAGTTCGACGTCTACTACTTCTCGCCGCAGAAGTGCTTCGCGTCCGACGGCGGCATCTGGTTCGCCTTGATGTCCCCGGCCGCCGTGGAGAGGATCGCCCGGATCGCCAGGACGGACCGATGGGTGCCGGCGTCGTACGACCTCACCATCGCCTTGGACAACTCCCGACTGGACCAGACCTACAACACGCCGGCGCTGTCGACCCTCGTCCTCATGGACTCGCAGGTCGAGTGGATGAACTCCCACGGCGGGCTGTCGTGGTGCGTCGACCGGACGGCCGAGTCGTCGTCGACGCTCTACGCCTGGGCCGAGAAGACCGCCTACACCTCGCCCTACGTCACCGATCCGGCCATGCGCTCACAGGTGATCGGCACCATCGACTTCGACGACTCCATCGACGCCGCCGCCGTGGCGAAGGTGCTGCGTGCCAATGGGATCGTCGACACCGAGCCCTACCGCAAGCTCGGCCGCAACCAGCTGCGGATCGCGATGTTCCCCGCGATCGACCCGGCCGACGTCGAGGCCTTGACCGCCTGCATCGACTACGTCGTCGCGGAGCTGTCCTGACGCAGGACCCGCTCCCCCAGGCCTGGGTCCCCCGCGTCCTCAACGGTGCCCTCGCGATGTTTCTACTGGCCTTCCTCACACCGGTCGCCGCCAACTTCGGCGGCAAACCGGGCTACGTGCAGGTCGTGCTCGCACTGCTCATCGCGCTGGTCCTGCTGTTCGTCGTGCTGTGCCTCGCCTCGGCACTTCGGCCCGGCTCGCTCGGCCGGCTCGCCCACCGGGCCAGAGCCCGGCGGCGTTGACGCACGGCTAGCGCGACGCGGCAAGCAGCTCGTCGAGCGCCGGCCGGATCTGGGCGGCCAGTGCGGGCAGGTCAGAGATGCTGTCGGCGCAGGCGATGAAGCCCACCCCGACCTTGTCGGCGTAGCTGACGATGGTCACGTTGAGACCGGCGCCGTCGAGGACGGGGCCGAGGGGCAGCAACGTCTCGACCCTGGCACCTGCGAGGAACAGCGGGATCGGTGGACCGGGGACGTTGGACAGCACCAGGTTGTGGATCACCGGGTGGACGTTGGCGAGCCGCAGCGCGCTGTAGGCCCGGGCGACGAACGACACGAGCATGGGCTCCACCAACGCGCCAGCCTGGTCCATGAGGTCGTTACCCAGCGCGCGCTGCTCAGCCTTGCCCGCCGCCGTCGCCGCCTTGATCACCTCGAGTCGCTCGACCGGGTCCTCGACGTCGGTGGCGAGCGTGCTGAACATCGCCGAGGTCTTGTTGCCGCCGAGCTCGCCCTCGGCCCGCACGTTGACCGGCAGCACGGCGATCAGGCTGGACGAGAGCTGCTCGTCGTGCGTGTCGAGGTAGCGCCGGAAGGCACCACCTGCGATCGCCATCATGACGTCGTTGAACGTCCCACCGAGAGCCTTCTTGACCGCCTTGACCTCTGCCATCGGGACGTCGACCAGCGCCACCGCTCGACGCCCGGTGACGGTGCCGTTCCATGGGGCCCGCGGTCCTTGGAAGGGCATCGTCCCGCCGGCGGACTCGCCGGTGCGCCTGGTCTGCACGACGCCGGCGACCGCCTTGACGGCTGAAGGCACCAGTTTGACGATGCCGACCGGACGCGTGACGACGCCGGCGACGGTGTGGCCGAGCATCTGCGGCAGACCCGGTCGGCTGCGGCGGCGCGCGACCAGCTTCGAGGCCTCGTAGACCTCAGCGGCTGTCCTGCCCTCCGCCGTCAGATCGATGAGGTTGGCGAGCACCCCGCCGGCCGCCACCCCGTCCACGAGGCAGTGGTGCACCTTGACGACGACGGCCACCTTGCCGCCTTCGAGGCCTTCCACGACGAGCACCTGCCACAGCGGCCGGTCCCGGTCGAGCTGCACCTCGGCGAAGTCCGCGACCACCTGCTCCAGCTCGGCCGTCCCGCCCGGGGCCGGGCAGTCGACCCGCTGCAGGTGCTCCGACACCCGGACGTCGATGACGTCGACCCACACCGGGTGGTGCAGCCGTACCGAGGCAGCTGAGAGCTTGCGTCGGAACTCGGGGATCAGCACCAACCGGGAGGCGAACAGCTCGCGGATCCGCTGGAAGCCGAAGCCCTCCGGGGCGGTGCTGGGGTCCAGGACCATGACGCCGCAGACGTGCATGTGCATCGCCGGCGTCTCGAAGTAGAGGAACGCGGCGTCCACACCGCTCATCGCCAGCACGACACCACCTTTGCAGATGCCTGCCGAGTGGTGCAGCAGACTGGTCAGATGCCCGTCGTGCTCCTCGTCATCGCCGCACTGGCACTGCTCGCTGCCCTCAACGCGACTCGACCGCTGCGCTGGACGCCGGTGCTGCTGCCGGCGTTCTTCAGCGCCTGGCTCACCGCCGAGCTGGCCCCCCAGGTGATCGTGCTCACGCTCCTACTGAGCGGGGCAACCGTGGCCCTGGGTGGCCTGAGCGGTACGCCGGGTCTGCTCGCGCTCCCGCTGCTGGCCGTCGCCTTGCTGCTGCTCGCCCGGATCGTGCTCGAGGCCGAGCGCGCTGCCGACGTCGCCGACGGGGTGCTCTCGGAGCTGCCCGACCTCTCACCGAGGGAA
>JBKKBU010000072.1:0-3462 GCA_046713755.1 Mycobacteriales bacterium | reverse complement strand
GCGACCCAGCTCGCGGGTCAGTGACGTCACGGCCGCATCGGTGATGCCGCACGGCACGATGCGGTCGTAGGCGGTGAGGTCGGGGTCGCAGTTCAGCGCGAAGCCGTGCATCGTCACGCCCAGCCTGACCCGGATGCCGATGGCAGCGACCTTGCGGGCGCCGTCGGGGGTCCAGACGCCGGAGCGGCCCTCGACGCGGTCCGTCCCGAGGCCCAGCTCGGTGCACACGTCGATGAGCACTTGCTCGAGCCGACGGACGTAGGCCACGACGTCCACCGGGTCGGCGAGCCGCACGATGGGGTAGCCGGTGATCTGCCCCGGACCGTGCCAGGTGATCTTGCCGCCGCGGTCGACGGCGACGACCGGCGTGCCGTCGGACGGTCGCTCCCAGGGCTCGGTGCGCTTGCCCGCTGTGTAGACCGGCTCGTGCTCGAGCAGCAGCACCACGTCGGCACCGCCACCGGCGACCTGCGCATGGACCTCGCGCTGCAGGGCCCAGGCGTCGTCGTACGCCAGCGTCCCGAGCCGGCGAAGATCCACCTCTGCAGGGTACGACGTACGCCGGTGGCTAGCGTCTGGGTCATGATCGACACCGCTGCTCCGCCGCGCCGCCGCATCCGGGTGTGGGCGATGACCATCGTCGCGCTGTGGCTCGGGATCCTCGCCGTGGCCGGGCCGCTGTCGGGAAAGCTCGCCGGCGTCGTCGAGAACAACCAGGCCGGATACCTGCCGTCCAGCGCCGAGTCGACGCGCGTCCTGGGGCTGGCGGCGGGCTTCACCGCGCCGGACGTGTTCCCGACGGTCGTCGTCTACGAGCGAGCCACCGGCATCACCGCCGAGGACCGCCGGCAGGTGGAGAGTGACGTGGCCCGCATGGCCGCCGTCGACGGGTTGCTGGGCGCCCCCAGCCCGGTCGTGCCGTCGCAGGACGGCAAGGCGCTGCAGGTCGTCCTGCCCGCCGACGGGAGCAACATCGACGAGCTGCCGAAGACCATCGCCGAGCTGCGCGCCATCGTGAACCCGGCGGACGGTCTCACCGGCTATGTCGCGGGCATCGGTGGGCTCTCGGCCGACCAGTTCGAGGTCTTCAGCAGCATCGACGGCCCGCTGCTGTACGCCACCGCTGGCGTCGTCGTGCTCATCCTGCTCGTGGTGTATCGCAGCCCGATCGTGTGGCTGCTGCCGCTGGTCTCTGCAGGGGCGGCGTTCGCGGCCGCGACGGCAGTGGTCTACCTGCTCGCCAAGGCCGACGCGATCACGATCGATGCGCAGAGCCAGGGCATCCTCACCGTGCTGGTGTTCGGCGCCGGCACGGACTACGCGCTGCTGATCGTGGCCCGCTATCGCGAGGAGCTGCACGAGTTCGAGCGACCATGGGATGCCATGCGGGCGGCCCTGCGCGGGGCTGTTCCCGCCATCGTCGCGTCGGCAGCGACAGTCGTCCTCGGGCTGCTCTGCCTGCTCGCGTCCGACCTGAAGACCAACCAGGGCACCGGTCCGGTCGCCGCCGTCGGGATCGCCGCCGCGGTGCTGGCGATGACCACCTTGCTGCCGGCACTGCTGCTGCTGTGCGGCCGGTCGCTGTTCTGGCCGCGGATCCCGCAGGCAGATCACCTCGGTCTCACCGAGCACGGCGTGTGGGGGAAGGTCTCGGAGCTGGTCGGTCGACGACCCCGCCGGGTGTCCATCCTGACCGGTGGGCTGCTGGTGGTGCTCGCCTTCGGGGCCACCCAGCTGAACGCCAGTGGCATCGCCCAGGAGGAGTTCTTCACAGGGAATCCGGAGTCGGTGCAGGGGCAGGAGGTGATCGAAGCCCACTTCGACGCCGGCACCGGGCTGCCGGTCCTGGTCGTGATCGGCGCTGATCGCGCCCTCGAGGTCCAGCGGGTCGTCGACGCCGACGCCGACGTCCGCAGCTCGGCCTTCGTCCCCGCTGATCCGCGGGTTCCCGAGGGCGGCCCCAAGGTGGTCGATGGCCGGGTGCTGCTCGAGGCCGTCCTCGCCGTCGCCGGGGACGGCAAGGACGCGCAGGCCGTGGTCAAGCGGCTCCGGGAGGAAGTCCGGCAGGTGCCGGAGGCGCAGGTGCTCGTGGGGGGCTTCACGGCCATCAACCTGGACGTCCAGAGCGCCTCGCAGCGCGACAACCGGGTCATCATCCCGCTGGTGCTGCTGGTCATCTTCGTGGTGTTGGCGCTGCTGCTGCGCGCCGTCGTCGCGCCGCTGCTGCTGATCGGCACCGTCGTGCTGTCGTATGCCGCGACCCTCGGCGTGTGTGCGCTGGTCTTCAACGAGGTGTTCGACTTCGCCGGCGCCGATTCGTCGTTCCCGCTGTTCTCTTTTGTCTTCCTGGTGGCGCTGGGCATCGACTACAACATCTTCCTCATGACCCGAGTCCGCGAGGAGACCATCGAGACGGGGTCCACCCGACTCGGCACCCTCAAGGGCCTGGCCGTGACCGGCGGGGTCATCACCAGCGCCGGCGTGGTGCTCGCGGCGACGTTCAGCGTGCTCGGCTTGTTGCCGCTGGTGCCGTTGGCGCAGGTCGGCTTCGCGGTGGCGTTCGGAGTACTGCTCGACACGATCGTGGTCCGGTCCCTGCTCGTGCCGGCCCTGGTGCTGCAGCTCGGCGATCGCACCTGGTGGCCGAGCGCGCTGGGTCAGAGCAGGCGGGTCTCGACAGCCGACTCGCCCGAGACCTCGACGCGATAGGCCGCGGCACCGGCCCGGTCCGTAACCGCCTCGTGCAACGTCGTCCCGACGTAGTGCAGCCCGACGCCGTCGTCGGCGGCATAGCCGGGCGCGAGCGCACCTTCGGCGACCAGGGACTGGTAGAGCGGTCGGCGCCGAGCCTCGCTGTCGTAGTGCGGGCAGTTCGATCCGGAGATCAGGCCGAGTCCATCGGTCCACGCCCGCAGCTCGGGGCCGTACGAATCCGTCGTACCGCCGCTGTGCCAGCACAGCGATCCGGCGCTGACCCCGAACAGCACCACCCCGGCCTCCCACGCCTCGCGCATCACGGCGTCGAGCCCATGCAGTCGCCAGAGAACGGCGAGTGCGGCGACCGACCCGCCGCCGACGTAGATGGCGTCCTGTGCGAGCAGGTGGGTGCGCAGGTCGTCCACGTTGGGCATCGGCAGGACGGCAACGTGCGAGGCCCGCACCCCGCGGCCATAACCGGCCCAGCAGGCGTACCACTGAGCGATCCGCGCGACGTCGTCACCGGTCGCGGTGTAGAGCGCGCAGATCCGCGGCGACTCCTTCCCGGTCAGCCCGAGGGCGTGCTTGACGAGCGGCCCGGGCTGCGAGCCGTAGCGCTCCGTGGGGACGAAGCCGCCGCCGCCGATGGCGAGGATGTCGGACACCCGCCGACCTTATGCCTGTGGACAATCGAGGATCCCGCTGCCGTGGGGGGCGCGCCGGGGGCCCCTGGACGGCGAGGGCCCGGGCGCCGGCGCCGCGGGG
>JBKKBU010000071.1:0-2830 GCA_046713755.1 Mycobacteriales bacterium | reverse complement strand
TGAGCTGGCTCTCGACCTGCTTGACGGTCTCCAGCCCGACGCCGACGACGATGAGCACCGCGGTCCCGCCGAACGGGAACTGCGAGCTGTCGGTCGCGAACGTGAACAGGAAGTACGGCAGGACGGCGACCAGCCCCAGGTACAGCGCACCGAAGCTGGTGATGCGGGACAGGATGTAGTCGAGGTACTCAGCGGTCGCGCGGCCCGGCCGGATGCCGGGCACGAAGCCGCCGTACTTCTTCATGTTGTCGCTGACCTCGACCGGGTTGAACGTGATCGCTACGTAGAAGTAGGTGAAGAACACGATGAGCGCGAAGTACATCGACAGGTAGACCGGGTCGCCCGGGTCCACCAGGTGGCGGTTGATGAAGCCGGACACCGTGCGGTTGTCGGGGAAGATCTGGGCGATCAGCTGCGGGAGGTAGAGCAGCGACGACGCGAAGATCACGGGGATGACGCCGGCCTGGTTGACCTTCAACGGGATGTACGTCGACGTCCCGCCGTACATGCGTCGGCCGATCATGCGCTTGGCGTACTGCACGGGGATGCGGCGGGGGGCCTGCTCGACGAACACGACCAGCGTGATCACGACGAGGGCGAGGAGGCCGATCGCGACCAGGATGAACGGGCCACGCGGCTGCTGGTACACGCGCAGGGCACCGGAGGGCACGCTGGAGATGATCGACGTGAAGATCAGCACCGACATGCCGTTGCCGACACCCCGGTCGGTGATGAGCTCGCCCAGCCACATGATGACGGCAGTGCCCGCGGTGAGCGTGACGACGAGCACGAGGATCCGGACGATCCGCTCGTCGGGGATGATCGCGGCGTCGCACTGGGGGAACAGCCGGCCGCTGCGGGCCAGCGCCACGATGCCGGTGGACTGCAGCACGGCGAGGGCCACCGTGAGGTAACGGGTGTACTGCGTCAGCTTCGCCTGACCGGACTGCCCCTCCTGCTTGAGGGTCTCAAGGCGAGGGATCACGACGATGAGCAGCTGCACGATGATCGAGCTCGTGATGTACGGCATGATCCCGAGCGCGAAGACCGACAGCTGGAGCAGTGCGCCCCCGCTGAACAGGTTGACCAGGCCGTAGAGGGAGTTGTCCTCGACCTGCTTGAGGCAGCTCTGGATCGCGACGTACGACACCCCCGGCCCGGGCACGACGGAGCCCAGGCGGTAGAGCGCGATGATCGCCAGCGTGAACAGGAGTTTCCTGCGCAGGTCGGGGGTCTTGAAGGCCCGGCCGAAGGCGGTGAGCACGGGATCCTCCTGGCATCCGCCCCCGGTCTCGGGGACGGGTCGGTGTGGGTCTGAGGGGCAGGTCTGAAGGGCGGTACTCGTGCGGCCGCCGTACCGCGGGACTGTAACAGCCGGCGCTGGCCCCGGGACGGCGCGAGCCGCCGGTCCCGGAGGACCGGCGGCTCGGTGCCGCTGTCGTGCCTAGAGCTCGGTGGTGCTGCCGCCGGCCGCGCCGATCTTCTCCTTGGCCGAGGCCGAGAAGGCGTGCACCGTGACGTCGAGCTTGACCGCCAGGTCACCGCCGCCGAGCACCTTCACCAGGCGGTTGTCCCGGACGAGGCCCTTGGCCACCAGCTCGTCGACGCCGATCGTGCCACCCTCAGGGAAGCGCTCGGCGATCTTGTCGAGGTTGACGACCTGGTACTCGGTGCGGAACCGGTTCTTGAAGCCCTTGAGCTTGGGCAGCCGCATGTGCAACGGCATCTGCCCGCCCTCGAAGGCGGCCGGGACCTGGTAACGGGCCTTGGTGCCCTTGGTGCCACGACCGGCGGTCTTGCCCTTGGACGCCTCACCACGACCGACGCGGGTCTTGGCGGTCTTGGCGCCAGGAGCCGGCCGGAGGTGGTGGACCTTCAGGGTGCTGCCAGAACGGGATTCAGTCATGTCAGTCCACTTCCTCGACCGTCACGAGGTGCGTCACGGTGTTGACCATGCCGCGGATCTCGGGGCGGTCTTCCTTCACGACGACGTCGGAGATGCGCTTGAGGCCCAGCGAGCGCAGCGTGTCCCGCTGGTTCTGCTTGCCGCCGATCCCTGACTTGATCTGGGTGACCTTGAGGCGCCCCATCAGGCACCGCCTGCTGCCTGCGCACGGGCCCGGAGCATGGCCGCCGGAGCGACCTGCTCGAGGGTCAGGCCGCGCTTGGCGGCGATCTCCTCAGGCCGGACGAGACCCTGCAGGGCCGCGACCGTGGCGTGCACGATGTTGATCGGGTTGGAGGACCCGAGTGACTTCGACAGGACGTCGTGGATGCCGGCGCACTCCAGGACGGCACGCACGGGGCCACCGGCGATGACGCCGGTACCCGGGCTGGCCGGCTTGAGGAGAACGACACCGGCAGCCGCCTCACCCTGGATCGGGTGCGGAATGGTCGAGCCGATGCGCGGCACGCGGAAGAAGTGCTTCTTGGCCTCCTCGACGCCCTTGGCGATAGCCGCGGGCACCTCCTTGGCCTTGCCGTAGCCCACGCCGACCTGACCGTCGCCGTCGCCCACGACCACGAGGGCGGTGAAGCTGAAGCGACGACCACCCTTCACGACCTTGGCGACGCGGTTGATCGCGACGACCCGCTCGACGTACGCCGTCTTGTCGGCGCCGCCGCGACCGCCGTCACGGCCTCCGCCGCGACGGTCTCCGCCTCGGTCGCCGCCCGAACGCTGTCCGCGCTGGGGTCCGCTCATGACTGGTTCCTCATCTCTTCGGGATTCTTCTGCTCGTCGTGCGCGCTCGGCGTCTCCATTAGAACCGGAGCCCACCCTCGCGGGCACCGTCGGCGACCGCGGCCACGCGACCGTGGTACTTGTGAC
>JBKKBU010000070.1:0-5494 GCA_046713755.1 Mycobacteriales bacterium | reverse complement strand
TCGGCGGGCAGCTGTTCTCGATCGTGCCGGACCTGATGTTCCGCTACCTGCGGATGCCGCACGAGCAGGTCATGGACGTGTTCGCCGGCCACATCTCGATCCACCGCGGGATCTCGCCGGTGGTCGCGACGTGGGCCTTTTTCAGCCTCGGTGGCGCGGCCTGGCTGCTGGCCTCGGTACGACGGATGCGCGCGGCGCTCCTGCTGTCGGTCGCCGCCTTTGCGCTGCTCACCGTCGCCTGCGTGACGGCCGATCCGCTGCCGGAACGGCTGGCCGACTACCCCTCCGACAGCGCCCCGCTCTGAGGTCCTCACGAGCAGCCGAGGCCAGGGCCAGTGACGGCCCAGGAGCTGGCCGGGAGGCTCACGACGCCGCCTCCTCGGTGAGGGCGGCCACCAGGTGGGCCACATCTGCGGTGACGAGGTCGACGCCGGGCACGGCCCGCGCCGGGGCAGGTCCGCAGACCAGCAGGCGGACGTCGGGGGCAGCAGCCCGCACGGCCGTGACCATCGCGGCCAGCTCGCGCCGCTGGATGAGGGCACTGACGTGCCACACGACCCCGACGACGCCGGCGGTGGTGGCCAGCTCGAGCAGGTCCAGGCCGCCGAGGTCACCGATGACGACGGCGGGATGCCCGGCCTCCTCGACGACATGGGCCAGCGCCCGCAGGGCGATGCTGGCGCTGTCCGACCGGCGCGCAGCCGTGGGCGTCACGAGCAGCACGACGCCCTCGCCGGCCGGCGTCGGCGTACGCCGGTGCAGCCGGGCCACCAGTCGCTCGGCCGACGCGATGGCGAGCCGCTCCTCGAGCAGGGACACCAGGCCGGCGGCCCGCTCCCGGGCCAGCTGGTCGAGCAGGGTCTCGACGAGGGCATAGACCGGGTCGACGTGACCGTGGCGGCGCCACAGGGCGAGGGCTGCCTCCTCAGCGCGCTCGAGCTCGCCGGCTCGTAGGGCGGCGCGCAGCTCGGCCTGGAACAGGACGGTCAGCCCCCCGCCGGTCGCCGGGCGGGACGCGGCCAGCTCGGTCGGCAGCGGTGCCTGCACGCGACCGACAGCGGCGGCCAGGTCGGCCAGGCGGAGGTGCCGGCTGCCGGGCAGCGGCGACTCGGGGTCAAGGGCGTCGCGGCGGTCGAGGGCATCGAGGGCGTCGGGCCGGCCGAGGGCGGTGGTCAGATCCGGCCGGGTCATCGTCGGGGCGGTCATGACCGTCCCGCCAGCAGCGTCGTGAGCCCGGTCAGCGAGGTCGGCAGGATCGAGGGCAGTGGCGGCAGCGGTGGCAGCAGCGGCGGTGGACCACTGGGCCCGGGACTCGGGCTGGCCGAGGGGCTGGGCGAAGGGGAGGCACTGGCGGGCGGGTTCGGCGGCGGAGCCTGCTCGGCTACCGGCTCGGTCGCGCCGCTTCCGGAGCCGGGCGGCGGAGTCGGGTCGGTCCAGCCGGGGGCGAGGAAGGAGCTGCGGGCGACGTTCCACTTGGTCTGCAGGTAGCTGCCGCGCGGCGCTGCGGTCGAGAAGTAGTCGTCGTGGCGGCAGTCCAGGACGGGGGTGGCGGTCTTCGCGCAGACCGAGCGCTGCGTCGACCGGGCAGTGCCGTCGTCGTAACACATGACGTCGGCGCCGTCGTTGCAGTGGTAGCTCCCGGTGGAGTTCTTCGCCGACGGCTGCACGCCGCCGAGGGTGTGCACGAGCTCGTGGATCTCGGCCTTGCCCCAGCAGGGCTTGTCGACCCTGGCGTAGCCGGGCAGCTTGCCGTTGTTGAGGTTGTCCAGCCCTGGGCGGTCATCGACGTACATCGTGGCGATGCCGCAGTAGACCGACGACTCGGTCCACACCAGGTAGGTCGTGGCGCTCTGCTGGAAGCCGCGCTGCTGCAGGGCCTCGACGAGCCGGTTGATCGAGCTGAAGGCGGCGGTCGGCAGGACGACCCGGGCCACGACCAGCTGGCAGGACGAGCCGGCCGTCGTCACGAATCGGATGTGGCGGGTGCCGCCGGTGGACTGGGCGGCGGCGTTGAAGGCTGCGTCGGTCCGGGCCGCGTAGGTCCGCAGCGCCGGCAGCGAGGCGTCGTAGCGGTCGGCGCTGCCTTCGGCGCGGGCGTAGACAGCCTGCACGCGCAGGCCAGTGCGGCCGTCGCCGTAGCACCCGATCCGGGTGCTGCTGCCGGAGCCGCCCGGGGTCCCGCCGGACGGTGACGCGGCGGTGACGTAGTTGGCGGAGCGGAGCTGGTCATCGCCGCCGTGGGTGCAGACCGGCAGTCGCACCGAAGTGACGGCGCAGTCCAGCCCGCGGGCCCGCTGGGCTGCGACGAGGGCGGTGATGTCCGACCGGCCGGCTGGCGGAGCCGTGATGGCCGCGGGCCGGACGACGGCAGGGAGGGCGATGAGGGGGAGTGCAACGGCGGGCGCGGCCACGACCGGGGCGAGGGGCGACGTCGCCCCGGACACCTTCGGCAACAGGATGGCCGTCGTGAGAGCCGCCTGGCCGATCACGGCGAGGCCGGCAAGAGCGGCCCATCCACGGGACGGGCGGTGAGCGGCTGAGTGCTGGTTCAGGGCGTCGGACATGTGGACTCCAAGAGGTGGGAAAGGCGGGTTCGGCGGCAGGCGCGCTGGGGTGCCCTGGTACGCAACGGGGAGGGATCGGGTCCTCGACCTCCTCACCCGGATTCGATGGGACTCGTCCGGTATGGAGCCGCTTCGTCCCCCGCCGCCCCGACCCTTGAAAAGCCCCCGGAGGGCCCGGCGCGCCATTGCTCCTCCCCCGGATGGCGCAGTGCGGTGCCGGCGCCGACGGCGGCCGTGCGTGGGCCAGGCGCCGGCGGACCGACCCGACGTATTGCCAGATGTACGACGAGCCCGCGTAGTCCACCGCTGCGGCCCAGTTCGGGCTGCTACCCAGGGCCCACTACCGCTGGGCCAGACGGACCAACTACGCAAAAAACTGATATTGGCCGACACGAAAAGGGCATTCCGGCGTTATAAAGATCGTGGGGGAGGGTCCCTGTCGCGTCGCAACCAGACGCTCGACCTTCCTCGAGGAGGTCGCCATGACTCGCTCCACCGACCGCGACGCCAACCTGCGCTGGGCCGACCAGTGACCGGCGACCGGCGGCCGCTCGCCGAGCAGTCTCGCGCCGCACCCGCCGCCGCCCCGGTGGGATTGGCCAGCTTCGATTCCGGCGGCCGGGTGCTGACCGCCACGACGCAGGGCTATGCCGTGATGGGCCTGCTGCCCGAGGACTTCGTCGCCGTCAGCCTGCTCGACCTTCCCGGCGTCCCCGATCCGCTGGTGCGCGCGGTGGCCGACGCGATCACCGGCCGCGGCACCGCCTTCTCGGTCGAGGTCGCCGGCGAGTGGTGGCACTGCCACGCGGTGCCGGCCGCGGAGGGGTCGACCGCGGCAGGGTTCCTGCTCGGCACGGCACCGTCCGGTTCGACCGACGCCCCGGCGGCCACCCACGTCGATGACCGGCTCGAGCGGGTGCTGGCCAGTGCCGCGGTCTGCGTCGCCGGCTTCGACAGCGTCGGCACGATCACCTACGCGAGCGGATCGGGCTACCCCGCCCTCGGCGTCGACCCAGCGGCCACGTTGGGCACCTCGATGTTCGACCAGTACGGCGATTCCGCGTTCGTCGTCGACAGCGTCGCGCGGGTCCTGGCCGGCGAGGACGTCGACATCGTCTTCGAGTTCCGCGGGCGGCTGTGGGACGTGCACTACCGGACCGTCCCGGGCGAGGACGGCACCATCGCCGGGGGCCTCGTCATGGCGCAGGACGTCACCGACTGGGTGCATGACCCGGGCCGACTGGTCCCGGTCCACGCGCCCGGAAGAGCTGACCCCAAGGTCGACCTGCTGACCGGGCTGCTGTCACGCCAGGCCGTCGCCGAGCTGCTCACCACCCACGGCGAAGACGAGCAAGCCGTCGTGGTCCTGGTCGACCTCGACGCCTTCGCCGTCATCAACGAGGTCTACGGGCACGCCGCCGGCGACACCGTGCTGGTGGCCGTCGCCGAGCGCTTGCGCTCCATCGCCGGCACCGCGTGGTCGGTCGGGCGGTGGAGTGACGACGTCTTCGCGCTCGTCCGCCGGGAGCCCGAAGCGCCCCGCGAGCTGGCCGCGATGGTCGCGCGGGTCACGGCCGTGCTGGCAGCCCCGATCGACGAGGGCAGCGTGGCCCTGCACCTGACGGTCAGCGTGGGCACCGCGAGCACCGAGACCGGACCGCTGAGTGAGCTGCTGTCGGCCGCCGCGCTCGCCGTGCGGGCCGCCAAGCAGGGCGGCCGCAATCAGGTGCAGCACTACGACCCCCGCATGCAGTCCAGCGCGCCGCGCGTCCCGCGTCTGGAGGCTGAGCTGCGGGCCGCCATGGCTGACGACCAGATCGGGCTGCACTACCAACCGCTGGTGCGACTGTCCGATCGCCGGCCGGTCGGCGTCGAGGCGTTGGCTCGCTGGTCGCACCCCGAGCGCGGCCTGCTGATGCCCGAGCACTTCATCCCACTCGCCGAGCGCACCGGGGTCATCGTCCCGCTGGGCGAGCGACTTCTGCGCGAGGCCTGCCATGCCGCGGCTGCCTGGCAGCGCACCCCGCCAAGTGACCTCTCGATGCAGGTCGCCGTCAACCTGTCGGCCCGCCAGCTGACCCATCCCGGCGTCGTCGCGATGGTCCACGACGCCATCTCGGTCGCGGGTTGCGACCCGGCAGGGCTCACCATCGAGGTGACCGAGACGGCGGTCATGTCCGACCTCGAGGTCGCCGTGGCCACCCTGTCGGCCCTCAAGAACCTGGGTCTCGGCATCGCGCTCGACGACTTCGGGACCGGCTACTCGTCGCTGGTCTACCTCAAGCGCTTCCCCGTCGACACCCTCAAGATCGACGGCAGCTTCGTGGCCGGGCTCGGCTACGACCCCGACGACACCGCGATCGTCGCGTCGCTGGTCTCGCTCGCCCACAGCATCGGCGTCACCTGCGTCGCCGAGGGGGTCGAGACCGCCGAACAGCTCACCATCCTCGAGACGATGGGGTGCGACCTCGTGCAGGGCTACGTCTTCGGGCGCGCCCTCGACCAGCCCGGCATCACCAACTGGCTGAGCCGTCAGCCCGGTCCGGCCAGAGTCCGCCGCCGAGCAGTGGTGGGGGCCACCGGCGAGGACCCGCTCGCCATCGAGCGCATCCTCGAGCTGCACCGCCAAGGAGCGAGCCTCCACACCATCGCGGCACGGATCAACGTCGAAGGTCGTCGTACGACGAAGAACCAGCGCTGGCACCACACGTCGGTCGCGCGGGTGATCGCCGAGCACTCCTATCCGCAGCGGCGACAGGCCTGAAATTCCCGGTGACAGACCGCGGGGTGGGTCGTACGCTCGTCGTACACGGGAGAGGAGGTGGTCCAGAATCAATAACTCTGGGACTCGTGAGGTGGCTGTCCGCTAGGACGCCGTAGCAAGGACAGCTTGCTGGACCACCGCGCGCCTTTCTACGGGCGCCCGGCGA
>JBKKBU010000069.1:0-3897 GCA_046713755.1 Mycobacteriales bacterium | reverse complement strand
GCAGGACGGACATGCGCGCCTTGAGGTCGGCGGTCACGGCCACCGGATCGGCGCCGGGCTCGGGCTGGAACGGCTCGCCGACCGCGATGTGGATCGGCGTCCCGCGCGTGAGGTCGCGCTTGCGGCCCTTGGTCATGACGCGCTGGCTGCCCCAGATGATGCACGGCAGCAGGGGTACGTGGGCCTGCAGGGCCAACCGGGCGGCACCGGTCTTGAAGTCCTTGAGCTCGAACGAGGTCGAGATCGTCGCCTCCGGGAACACCCCGATGATCTCACCGGATTCGAGTGCCTCGACGGCCGCGGTGAGGGAGCTCGCGGCGCCGCCGTAGCGGTCGACCGGGATGTGCTTCATGCCGCGCATCAGCGGACCGCTGACCTTGTGGTCGAAGACCTCCTGCTTGGCCATGAAGCGCACCAGCCGCCCGGCCGGCCGGGCCGTCAGGCCGGCGAAGGTGAAGTCGAGGTAGCCGATGTGGTTGATCGCCATGACGGCTCCGCCGACGCGGGGGACGTGCTCAGCACCGGTGATGTGGAAGCGGATGCCGAGGGCGCGGAAGACTGCTTTGGCGGTGACGACGACGGGCGGGTAGACCAGCTCTGGCATGAGGGCACGCTAGCGCCCGCACGGTCAGCGGGCTGAGCGAACCGGCTCGTGGGTCGCGGCGTTGCTGGCGTGGACGGCGTGGGTGAGGGCCGCCTCGGCCTCGCGGCGGGCGCGGGCCACGGTGGCGTCGGCGCTCATCGAGCTCCACGCGTTGCGACGGGCGGCCCGCTGACCGCCGTGAGGGAGGGTGGCGAGGACAACGTCGCGGACGACGCCCTGGACGGTCGAGACGACAAGCATGGTGACCTCCGAGCTGATGGTGTCGAGGACGACTGTGCGGGGCGGATGTGACGACGACGTGTCGTCGTCGTGAAAAGGTGGCGGCCGGTGCGCACTGGCGACGGGCGGCGACGACCACGGAGGCCGGGTGCCTCGTGTGCTTTCGGCACGGAATGATCCGATCTTCAGCTCTCGGCCGGGTGATCTGGGCCGCACCGGGGTTCGCCGTCGCCGCGTGAGGTCGGCGTGCGACGGTGGCGGCATGGCGTTGCAGCTGACGGGAGCACCCGAGCACCCGGAACTGCTCGACCTGCCCTGGGAGCTGCCGCTCGACGGCTGGCCGGCTGAGTGCCTCGTCGGTCTGCCCCGGGGCATCTCGCGGCACGTGGTCCGCTTCGTCAGGGTTGACGTCGCCGTGTTTGCCGTCAAGGAGATCGGCCACTGGTCGGCAGAGCGGGAGTACGCCGTGCTGCGTGCGATGGAGCGTCGAGGCGTGCCCGCGGTCCACCCCGTGGGCATCGTCGAGGGGCGCCGGACTGTGGACGGCAAGGCCCTCGAGACCGCGCTGGTCACCCGGCACCTGGAGTTCTCGTTGCCCTACCGGGCGCTGTTCTCGCAGACACTGCGACCCGAGACGGCAGTGCGGCTCCTCGACGCGCTCGCCGTGCTGCTCGTGCGGCTGCACCTCGCCGGCTTCTACTGGGGCGACTGCTCGCTGTCCAACACGCTCTTCCGCAGGGACGCCGGCTCCTTCTCGGCGTACCTGGTCGACGCCGAGACCACGGAGGTGCACCCAACTCTCAGCGACGGGCAGCGCGCCTACGACGTGGCGATGGCGCGGACGAGCATCATCGGCGAGCTCATGGATCTGCAGGCGGGCGAACTGCTCGACGGCGACCTCGACCCGGTCGCGACGGGCGACACGATCGTGGCCCGCTACGAAGTGCTGTGGTCGGCTCTCACCGGCCGGCAGACCGTCCGGGTCGGGGAGCGCTACCAGGTCGACGCCCGCATCCGGCGGCTCAACGACCTTGGCTTTGACGTGGCCGAGCTCGAGGTGCTGAGGGACGCCGACGGCGACCACGTCCAGGTCCAGCCTAAGGTCGTGGATGCCGGCCACCACGCCCGGCGGCTACTGCGGCTGACCGGCCTCGACGTCGAGGAGAACCAGGCCCGCCGGCTGCTCAACGACCTCGACTCCTACCGGGCGACAAGCGCCGCGCCCGGGGAGTCTGAGGACATCGTCGCCCACGACTGGGTCGCCGAGGTCTTCCGCCCGGTCGTCAAGGCTGTCCCACGCGAGCTGCGGGGCAAGCTCGAGCAGGCCGAGGTCTTCCACGAGGTGCTGGAGCACCGGTGGTTCCTGTCCGAGGCGGCGGGCCACGACATCGGGCTGCTCCCGGCCACCGCGAGTTACGTCGAGAGCGTCCTGCGCCACAAGCCCGACGAGCGGGCGCTGCTCGACCCCCTCGACCCGCCCGGAGTCCCGACGTGACCGGCTTCGGGGTGGCTACGTCGGCATACCAGGTGGAGGGTGCCGTGGACCTGGATGGCCGTGGTCCTTCGACCTGGGACGAGTTCTGCACCCGGCCGGGGGCGGTCCTCGACGGATCCGACGGCCGGGTCGCCTGTGACTCCTACCGGCGGACCGCGGAGGATGTCGACCTGCTGGTCGGCCTCGGGGTCGACGCCTACCGGTTCTCCATCGCCTGGCCGCGGGTGCAGCCGAGCGGTCGTGGCCCGGCCAACCCGGCCGGGCTCGACCACTACGACGCGCTGGTGGACCGGCTGCTCGAGCGCGGGATCCGGCCGTTCCCGACGCTCTTCCACTGGGACCTGCCGCTCCCCCTCGAGCAGGCCGGGGGTTGGCCCGTCCGGGACACCGCAGAACGGTTCGCGGACTACGCCTTGCTCGTCGCCGACCGGCTCGCCGACCGCGTGCCGACCTGGGCGACGATGAACGAGCCCTGGTGCACGGCGTTCCTCGGCTATGCGGCGGGCGTTCTCGCCCCCGGTCGCCGCGACCCGGCCAGGGCGCTCGACGCGGCCCACCACCTGCTGCTCGGCCATGCCCTGGCCGCGGAGGCGATCCGAGCCCGGCACCCGACGGCCGAGGTCGGCATTGTGCTCAACCTGACGGTGGTGCGCTGCGAGCCCGACGGCGACCTGGTGGCCGCCGACCTGGTCGACGCGCTCCAGAACCGGCTGTGGCTCGACGCGCTCGTCGACGGGACCTGGCCGTCGGCGCTGGCGTGGCCCGCTGCGGCCTTGCCAGGTGACCTCGACCGGATCAGGGCGTCGGCCGACTGGCTGGGCGTCAACTACTACACGCCGTTCCGGATCGGCCCAGCGGCACCTGACTCCGGTGCGGTGGGCCAGGACGTCGACGCCTTCCCGGGGGCGCCGCCCTTCTCGTTCCACCCGCGGCCCCCGCTCACGACGATGGGCTGGGAGGTCGACGCCACCGGCCTCGAGGAGGTGCTCCTGGCGGTCGCGGCCCGGGCGCCCGGTGTGCCTCTGCGGGTGACCGAGAACGGCGGGGCCTTCGCCGACGACCGCACGACCAGCGCCGGTGTCGCGGACGACGACCGGGTCGACTACCTGCGCACGCACTTGGCCGCCCTCGACCGCGCGCTTGCTGCAGGCGCCCCCGTCCTTGACTACTTCGCCTGGTCGCTGCTGGACAACTTCGAGTGGGCGCAGGGCTACACCCAGCGCTTCGGCCTGGTCGCGGTCGAGCCGGGCACCCTGCGACGGGTACCCAAGGCCTCCTACACCTGGTATGCCGCACACATCGCGTCCCGTAGGTGACCGTCGTGGATGCGCTGTCCAGTGGTGGTGACGACCGGCACCCACATCCCCGCGGCCGCCGATCGGTCGTTGCCTGCCTGGTGCTGCTGGTCGTCGGGCTGGGCGCGGACCGGTGGCAGGTCAGCCGCGAGGCCGAGGCTCTGCTGGCCTGCGTCGAGCGGGGTGAGTCGGCAGCCGAGAACGGTCGGGGCCGAGTGGCGGGCACCGTGCAGTACGCGTCGCCCCAGCTCACAGCGGTGGGGACCAGCCCGCGAGTGCGAACC
>JBKKBU010000068.1:0-22291 GCA_046713755.1 Mycobacteriales bacterium | reverse complement strand
GGCCGGCGCGCCCGGCCCGCAGGGCGCGAAGGGGGATCCGGGCGCTCCCGGGGCTGCTGGTGTGTCGCTGGCACATCACACCGGCAGGGAGGACGGGTTCGGCACCGACGTCGTGCAGTCGGGAACCGAGATCGCGCACCTCCAGTTCGGCGCGGGTCACTGGGTGCTGACCGCGAAGGCAGGGATCGCGAACGAGGATGGCGACGAGCAGTCCGGTCGCTGCAGTCTCAACACTGGAGACACGGCGTACGCCTACCTCGCGCCGTACCTCGACCCAGGCATGCTGCTGCAACTGAACCTGCAAGACACGGCTTCGTTCCAGGGGAACACGCGGGTCAGCCTGACGTGCGCCACCTTCGACGGCTACGCCATCAACGACAAGCTCACCGCGCTCAAGGTGGGCGGGCTGCGGTCATAGCACTGGAGTTGGACGCGGCTGGATGCCCCGGCAGCCGAGGCGCTGCAGGGAGGTATCCAGCCCTACCGAGGGGGCACGGTCTGCGTGGGATCCGCCCCGCGGGGCATGATCGTGGGATCGAGCCGTGCCTCACGCGGCCGCACCGCACCGAGTAAGGACTCCATGACGACCGCAACGCAAGCACAAGTGCGCTCCTGGGCCCGATCGCAGGGGCTGACCGTGAACGACCGAGGCAGCCTGCCCACCAGCGTCGTCGAGGCTTATGCCGCCGCGCACACCACCAGCAGAAAAGGTAGGACCGTGACCACTGCGAGCCGCAAGCCCACCGCCAGCAAGACCACGTCCCGCAAGCCGGCCAAGGCAGCCGCCAAGCCGGCGCGCGCCCGCAAGGCTGCGGCCGCACCGGCACGTCGAGCTCCCGCCAAGGCCCGAGTCGCCCCCGTCGCGAAGCCCCAGACGGAAGCCGCGGCGCCGCCCCCCGGAACGATCGACCTGGCAGGGGGCCTGCGGGCGTACCTGGGATCGGTCGACGTCGAGGTGCGCGCGGTGAGCGCGTTGTCCGAGCGGATCGACGCCTTGGTCATCGAGCTCAATGACCTGCGCGCCCAGCAGTCCAAGCGACTCGTGGTGCTCGACGAGCTGCGCGCGTCAGTGACCGATCAGAGTCTCGGGTCGTTCCTCGACCAGGCCATCAAGCCGCGGAAGACCCGTGCACCCGAGGTCGTCCCGGAGCGCCTGATCTGAGAGGTGTGCTCGCCCGCGCGGTAGCGTTGCGCGATGAAGGGCGTGATCTTCAATCTGGCTGAGCAAGTCGTCACCGACGCCTATGGTGCTGATGCCTGGGACGACGTGCTGGACAAGGCCGGTCTTGATGGGGCCTACACCTCGTTGGGCAGCTACGCCGATGCCGACCTGGTCGCGCTGGTGTCGGCGGCTGCGCAGCTGCTGGGCGTCGAGCCCGCTGCCGTCGTACGTCAGGTCGGTGAGGGGGCCATCCCGCTGCTGGCCCAGCGTTACCCGGTCTTCTTCAGCCCCCATGCAGCGGCGCGTCCCTTTCTCCTGACGCTGAACGACATCATCCATCCGGAGGTCCGCAAGCTCTACCCGGGAGCCGACGTCCCCGAGTTCGACTTCGCGCTCGAGGGTGATGACGTCCTGCTCCTGACCTACCGCTCGCAGCGGCACCTCTGCGCGCTCGCCGAGGGCTTCGTGGCTGGAGCCGCTGGTCATTACGGTCAGCGGGTGGATGTGAGCCAGCCGCAGTGCATGCTGCACGGCGCGGAAGCCTGCGTGCTCCGGTGCACCTTCTCAGCCGCCGCGTGACTGCGTCGTGTCCGAGGAGCTCGGGCGGCTCGAACGCCGACTGACGCGCGCGCAGGCGGCGCGCGAGGAGGCCGAGACCATCGCGGAGCGCGTCATCGGGGAGCAGTACCAGCTGCTCAACGAGCTCGCAGCATCGCGGGCGGTGCTTGACGAGACCCCCGACTTCGTCGCCGTGATCGACGAGCGCGGTCGCGGTTCTTACGTCAACCCGGCCCTGCGGGAGATGCTCGGGATCGACCCTGACACCCCCGCCACCAGCATCGAGATCCCGGCCTTCCTCACACCGTTGTCGCGGGAGCGCTATCGCGACGAGGCGCTGCCGACGCTGGCGGACAAGGGCGTGTGGCGTGGCGAGTTCGCGCTGGTCGGCCCGACCGGCGTGGAGATTCCGGTGTCGCAGGTCCTCATCGCCCACACCAACGTCATGGGTGCGGTCCAGTCGATCTCCTTTGTCGCCCGCGACGTCACCGAGCAGCGCAACCTCACCGACCTCCTGGCGCACCGCTCGCTCCACGACGCACTGACTGGCCTGCCCAACCGTCGCCTGCTGCTCGATCGACTTGACGTGGCTGCTGCCCGCGCCGCCCGCAACGGTGACGCGCTGGCGGTGCTCTTCGTCGACCTCGACAGCTTCAAGGAGGTCAACGATGAGCACGGCCACGACGTCGGCGACGCGGTGCTGGTCGCGGTCGCTGACCGGCTGCTCGCGAGCATGCGCGGGGCCGACACGCTCGCCCGGGTAGGTGGCGACGAGTTCGTCGTCCTCTGTGAGTCCGTCGGCGATGAGTCCGATGCTGACGACATCGCCGTCCGCATGGTGGCCGCGCTCACGGCTGCGGTGGAGGTCCGCGGCCTGTCGTTGCAGCTCGGTTGCAGTGTCGGAGTGGCCTTCAGCCGGGGTCATGCCGTCAGCCCGCACGCCCTCGTGCAGCACGCCGACGCGGCGATGTACGAGGCCAAGCAGGCGGGCAAGGGTCGGCACCGGCTCGTCGTGATCGAGGGCACCCGGTGAGCGGTCTCGCCGCGTGGCGGCGACGGCACCCCCTGCTCACCGTCGCCGGGGTGCTCGTCCTGGGGACGACGGGGATCTGGGCGGTCAAGCTCGTCCGGATCGCCCACAGCGTCGAGAGCTACCGCGCCTATTGGGCCGAACCACAGGGTGCGCGGGGTGGGCTCGTGTACGTCGCGCTCGGCGACAGTGCTGCGCAGTCCATCGGGGCGAGCCGGCCGGAGCGGGGCTATGTCGGGCTGCTCGCCGAGCGGATGCGCGAGCAGACCGGCCGGCCGGTGCACGTGACCAACCTGAGCAGTTCTGGGGCCACGATTCGGGACCTGGTGGAGGAGCAACTGCCGCGCTTGCTCACCATGACGCCGGACGTCGTCACCGTCGCCATTGGTGGCAACGACGTGCGCTCGTACGACGCGGGGCGCTTCGCACGTGCCGTCGAGGAGCTGACCGCCACCTTGCCGCCGGGCACCTACATCGCGGACGTCCCTTATTTCATGCACGGTCGATGGGACAGCAACGCGGCGGCGGCTGGACGTCTGGTGGCGGGCAGCGCCCGGGCCCATCAGCTGACGGTGGTGCCGCTCTACGAGGCGGAGCGCGCGCGCGGCTCTCGGGCGATGCTCACCGACTTCGCCGCTGACTGGTTCCACCCGAACGACCGTGGTCATCGGGTGTGGGCGGACGCCTTCTGGCAGGAGCTGCGCCGCTCACCGGTGCTGTCGCCGAAGAGCAGCCCCACCGGGTGATGGTGCAGGTCAGCTGCGACTGGGGGTGTACACGTCCGCCACCGATCGCCGTGGGCTGAGCGCCGCGGCTTCACCCAGTCCGAGCCGCAGCAGCATCTGCGGTATGCCGACCGTGCCCAACAGTTGCTGCAGCGCCCAACGCGTCGCAGGTACGTCGACGACCTGACCCAGGGGTTGGGCGAGCGCGCCGTGCTCGGTCGCGACGAGCAGCAGCGCGCTGAGCGCCTGTCCCGCGCGGACCCAGTCGAGGGGCTCGTCGCCCAGGGTGGTGAGCAGGACGACGGTGGGGTGCTCGGGCGCGGGGGGCTCCTGCGGGCGAGGCAGCACGGCCCCGCCGAACTGCCGGCCCTGCAGGCTCTCGGCCCGGCCGGGGCCATGATCGATCGCGGCCGGGGGGAGTCCGTCGCCCCGCTGCTCCTCGGCGCCGTGCCACACCCAGCGTTCGAGCTCGTCGGTGTAGCCGTCCGTCGCCAACAGGGACTTCTCGGCCGAGCTCACGATCACCTCGACCCCGACCAGTTCCTCCGGGCGGATCACCCGCAGCATCCCGCCCTGGCCCTCGACCGCGGCCCGAAGCTGGTCGAGCAGTGCCGCCGGCACGTGCTCGCCGGGAAAGCGCCCGCGGTGCGTGTGCCGGTGCAGGATCGCGACAGCGGCGTCGACCTGGTCGGTGGTCGCCGGTGCGGACCGCCGAAAGCGGACCTGGGCCACCGAGTCAGGGTTGCTGTCGACGGGGAACAGCTCCAGCTCGGCGTCCAGACCGATGGCGCGGGCCGCGACGACCAGGTGGTGCAGTGCGGTGCCGCACGACATCAGCAGGTCCCGGCTGTAGGGATCCAGGACGGTCAGCTGCCGCGAGTGATCGGCGCGCAGGACAAATCCGTCCGGAGCCGACACGAACTGCCAGGGTTGGGTGTTGTGGACGCTCGGCGCGCAGGTCGCCATGAGCACGAGGTGCTCGAGCTCTTCGGCAGTCGGGCCGTCGGGCAGGCTCATCGGCATTCCTCTCCCACAGCGGGCGATGGGGACAAGCCCACGACGCTGGTCGACTTCCAGGGTGCCTGGCTCGCGGCGCCGGCCGCAGAGGCTGTGGGCCTGCAAGGTAGGGACGTAAGACCCGGGTGGCCGGGCTCGCCCGGTGACATGCTGCTCGCGTGATCAGCGTCTTCCTCGTCGACGACCATGAGGTCGTGCGCCGTGGCGTGCGCGAGCTCATCGAGTCGGAGCCGGACCTCACCGTCGTCGGTGAGGCGTCCAGCGTGCACGAGGCGCTCGTCAGGATCCCGGCCGCCCAGCCTCATGTGGCCGTGCTCGACGTCCGTCTTCCCGATGGCAACGGGGTCGCCCTCTGCCGGGAGCTGCGCGACACGATGCCCGACCTTGCCTGCCTGATGCTCACCTCCTTCGCCGATGACCAGGCACTGCTCGATGCGGTGCTGGCCGGCGCCGCCGGCTACGTGCTGAAGAACGTCCGTGGCAACGACCTGCTCGAAGGGATCCGCACCGTCGCAGCCGGCGGGTCCCTCCTGGATCCACGGGCCACGTCGCTGGTGCTCGAGCGCTTGCGGTCACCCAAGCCATCTGACCCGTTGGAGCAGCTGTCGGAGCAGGAGCGCAAGATCCTCGCGCTGATCGGCGAAGGGCTGACCAACCGGGAGATCGCCGGCCGGCTCTTCCTCGCGGAGAAGACCGTCAAGAACTACGTGAGCAACGTCCTTGCCAAGCTGGGCCTGCAACGCCGCACGCAGGTGGCGGTGCTCGCCACGGAGCTCCGGCAGGCAAGCAGCTAGACCGGCACCTGCCACAGCAGGCGGGTGCCCGACGCGGCGCCCGGCGTGATGCGCAGCTGGCCGCCGAGCTGCTCGGCCCGCGTGGCGAGGTTGTCCAGTCCGCTGCGCGCGACGTCCGCGGCCATCCCGATGCCGTCGTCCTCGACCTGGACCTGGAGGGTGCTGCCGTGCACGGACACCAGGACCTCGACGCGGCTGGCCTTGGCATGCCGCGCCACGTTGGACAGGGCCTCGCGCAGCGTGGCGAGCGCGTGTGCGGCGATCTCCGGAGTGGCCAGTGTGTCGAGCAGCCCGTCGAGCCTGAGGGTGGGCGCGAACCCGAGCTGAGCTGTGCCGGCGTCCATGACCATGAGCAGCTGGGCCCGCAGTGACGGGCGGCCTTCCACGGGCGCCTGCAGCCCGTAGATCGTCGAACGGAGCTCGCGGATGGTGCCGTCGAGCTCGTCCACCGCCCGGTTCACCCTCGCGCTGGCTTCGGCAGGGTCCTGCTCGATCAGGCGGACGGCGCTCTGGAGCTGCATGCCCGCGGCGAACAACCGCTGGATCACCAGGTCGTGGAGGGCCCGGCCGATCCGGTCCCGGTCTTCGACGATCGCGAAGCGCTCGCCCTCGCGGCGGCGCTCGGCCAGCTCGAGCGCCACCGCTGCCTGGGCCGCGAAGCCGGTCAAGGCAGTCGTGACCCAGGAGTCGGGCCGCTGGCTCCACAGGACCACCAGCACGCCTTGACCCTTGTGGTCCTGCGGACCGAGCGGCACCGCCGTGCCTGAAAGATCGTCGGTCGTCACATCAAGCGGAGTTCCGGTGGCCTGGACCTCAGCCAGCGGCGCCGACAGCAGGTGGAGGAGCTCGGGTGTCCCGTGGCCACTCGAGGCCTCGAGCAGCAACCCGTCCGACCCCACCATCGCGACGAACGCCACGTCGGCGTCCAGCAGCTCCCGAGCGCGCTCCACCACGAGGGCGATGACGTCCTCGCGTTCGGTGCCGGAGAGCAACGACGTGGAGATCTCGCGCCCGGCCTCCATCCACGCCGCCCGCCGCCGGCTCTCGTCGTAGAGGTGGGCGTTCTGGACGGCGATGCCGGCCGCCACCGCCAGGGCTACGACGACGCGCTGGTCCTCGTCGGTGAAGCCTGATGGGCCGCGCTTCTCGGTGAGGTAGAGGTTGCCGAAGACCACCTGACCGACTCGTACCGGCACCCCCAGGAAGGTGCGCATCGCGGGATGATGGGGAGGAAAGCCGGACGAAGCCGGATGGTCGGCCAGGTCGGACAGCATGAGCGGGCGCGGGTCGCGGATCAGCTCACCGAGCACGCCATGGCCGGTGGGAGGCGGCCCGATGGTCGCGATCGTGGCGTCGTCGATGCCGACGGTGATGAACTGCGACAGTCCGGCGCCAGAGCTGTCGACCACTCCCAGCGCGCCGTACTGCGCGTCGACCAGGCTCACCGCGACTTCGACGATACGGCGGAGCACGACCTGCAGCTCCAGGCCGGACCCGACCGCGAGCACCGCGTCCAGGAGCCGACCCACCCCGCCGCTCGGATCAGGCAATGCAGTGCCCGATCCGGGCCGGACCTCTGTGGCGGACAAACTGACCTCTTGGGTGTTCAGCGGCCGCGGCGCACGACGGGCGGGGGAGACCTGGCTCCGGTGCCATCATGCGGCCCATTGCCGCGGGCGGCCATGTATGCGCCGTCAGACCGGTCCGGCGTCGACGTAGCCCCGGACCTCGAGCAGCAGATCAGCCGTGCCCCCTGAGGCGAGGAACCGGACCTTGCCATCTGCCCCTAGCGGGACGACGACGGTGGTGGACAACGTCTCGCCAGCCAGCCAGTTCAGGTCTGAGGTGGCTGGCGTCGTGGTACCGGTGGGGAACACCGTCAGGTGGCTGCGCGAGCTCGTCGTGCTGACGGTGACACCGAGGACGACCGCTCGGGCGCCGCGAGCCGGGATGCCGGCTCGACCGGCCAGGACGACGTCGGTCGGAGTTGCTGCGACCAGTCGCAGCGGCGGGGAGGCGGGGTCGTCGGTGCTGCGCACGGCACGCGATGGCAGCGTCACGACGCGCCCACCAGCCGTACCACCAGCGGAGTACCAGCCGACGACGTCGACGAGGTACGTCAACGAGCCGGCGCTGTTGAAGATGGTGACTGCGCCGTCAGCGCCCAGCGGCGCGATGACGGTCGCAGCGCGGGTCTGCCCGACGCGGAGGTTCAGCGCCGACGTTCCCGGACGCGCGCTGCCGGACGGGTGGACGGTCAGGTGCGTCGACGCGGTCGGTCGCGTCGCCGTCAAGGTGAGGACCACACCTGCCACGCCGGACGTCGGCACTCCGCCGCGGCCTGCGACCACGACGTTCGCGGCGGAACCGGCACCGAGCGTGGCGCCGGTGACCAAGCGGGAAGGCGTGACCGCCGCGTAGCGCCCGGCGCCGATGGGGCTCTCGGTCGTGTAGAGCCCGCTGACGTCGACGAGCAGGTGCGACGGGCCGCCGGCGGTCTGGATCGTCACGGTCCCGTCCGAGGACAGCGGTGCGATCACGGTCGCGGCCGTGACCTGCCCACGGGGGGCGCGCAACGCGGGCAGTGCGGCGGCACCGATCGAGAACGAGGTGTTGGCGGTCGGTCCGACAGCCGTGAGGGTGAGGACTGCTCCGTCGTACGGGGTAGTGGTCCCGACGGGGACGACGCGCACGACTGTGCTGTTGCCGTTGGTGAGGGCGCCGCCGCTGGACCTGGTGTCGAGCAGCCGAGTCGGCGTCGTGGCCCGGTAGGCGCCAGCGGTGTTGCGCACGACACCGCAGAGCGTCCGGCCACCGCTGTCGCCGGTGGCCAGCGTCGCGGCGTCCGGTCCGGTCTCGCCGGCACCCAAAGCGCCATGGCGGTACCGGGTGGGGATATTCGCGAGGTTGTCCGGTGCGGCGTGCACGACGAGGGCGGCACCGTCGGCGTCGAACAGCGTGTCCATCGACACCGCCGAGGAGTCCACGTCCAGGTTGACCGTGCCGTCTGCCCGCACCCGTAGCGCCGGCAGGTCGCCGCCATGGCTGCCATGTGACCCGCCACCCCCGACGAGGTGACCGCCCGCGGAGGTGAAGGGCGGGGTGGTGCTGCCATCACAGCTGCCGACGGTGTGGAGGTGGATGCCATGGAAGCCCGCCGTCAGACCCGTGATGGTGCCCCGCACCTCAATGCGGTCCGCGAGCTGCCGCAGGGTGACCGTGCCGGCGCTGGTGCCGGCGGCGGTGCGCAGTGCCGCGGAGGCACTTGCGGCGCCGACCGGCGGTAGGGCCGCCGCCGCGGCTGTCGATGTGGCCACGACCCCGCACAGGACCCGGCCGCCGCTGTCACCCGTGGCGAGGGTCGCGGTGTCGGGTCCGGTCTCGGTGTCGGCGAACGCGCCGTGTCGGTAGCGGGTGGGGATGTTCGCCAGGTTGTCGGGTGCGGCGTGAACGACGAACGAGCGGTTGCCACCCTCGGGCATCAGGTCGGCCACCGTGAAGGCGTCGGTCACGAGGTCTGCTCGGGCCGTCCCGTCGGCGCCGGCGAGCAGCGGCGGCAGGTCGGCAGCATGGGCGCCGTGCGACCGACCGGCGGTGTCGAAGTGCGCACCTGCGGAGGTGAACGGCGGGGTCGTGCTCCCGTCGCACGACCCGGTCGCGTGCACGTGGAACCCGTGGAAGCCAGGGGTGAGTCCGGTCGCAGTGACCTCGAGGCGGCTGCCACCACTCACCGTCGACAGCTTCACCGTCCCGCTGCTGACGCCCCCGGCAGTGCGCAGCTCCACGGTCGCCGACGGCGTCACGGGGTGAGTAGCACCAGCGGGGGCGGAAACGATCACCGCCAGTCCTGGCAATGCCACGAACAGACTGACCGCTATCGCTCGAACCCTCATCGCGTCTCCCTTGACGTCAGGCGACGACACCCTGGACCGTCGGTCGTCGGGATGTCAACGGGCGCGGGTCACCAGAGTCATGACGAGCTCGGCATGGGCCCAGGCCAACGGACCGGCACCCCGGGGTAGGCCGGTGAGCCCGTCGATCTGCTCGCTCATGGCATCGGGGTCGCAGTGAGCGAGGACGAACGACAGGTATCCCTCGGCGAGCGCGAGATCGGTCGCCCGCTCGCCGACCACCCCGAGATGCGCGGCCCGCTCCACCCGACGCAGGTGGTACTGCGCAGCCCACAGCGTCGTCACCGGCCACGGATTTCCACCGGTCGATCCGAGCCCGTCGTTGCAGTCCTCGGGAAATCGCCCGATGCCGCCCCCGAGGTGACCGCCGCTCCGCCAGGCGCTGTTGACCGGCCACCGCTCGCCGAAATGGGTCGCCAGTTGCCGCAGGGTGGCGGCGACGTCCGGGTCGTCGACGTTCAGGACGTCGTCGCTGACGTCGTAGCAGAGCAGGACGCTGCCAATGGCACTCATGTCGAGTCGGCTGGTCGCCTCGAACCAGGCCGGTTGCGACTGCCGCGAGTGGACCAGCCCGCCGCGGGCGCCGTCCCGGAACTCGTCGAGCTGTGCGCTCTGCAGGAGCCCGTCGCGGCGGAAGTCGGCGGCGGCGGGATCAGCGACGAGGGCTGCCACCGCGGCGGCCCGCCGCAGTGCCCGCCGGCTGAGGTTCAGCGCGTGGAAGGACCTGCCCTGGGTCAGCTCCCACAGGTCGTAGCCCCGGCCCGTCCCGCGGAGGTGGTCCAGGAACGGACGGGCCAGGTCGAGGGCCGACCGGGGGTCGTCGACCACGGTCAGGAGGGCAAGGGCGGTGGCAGCTGGTCCGTCGTGCTGCGGATCCCCGTAGTGACCGACCGGCTCACCGGCCATGGTGCAACGACTGGCAGCGATGCCCGTCGCGGTCCGAGCCAGCGCCGGTCCGAGACCAGCGACGAAGTCGACGTAACGCTCTACGCATCGGGCGGCCCGGCGGCGTACGACGTCGTCGGGACCGAAGCGGGCCAGTGCGTGGAGGGCCACTGCGGCGTGCGCGGCGTCGCGCTGCCAGAAGAACCAGTAGCCGGGACCGCCCGCCGCCGCCGGCGCCGCGGCGATGGCCCCGTTGGGGGCGCAGCACCGCTCAAGTGCCGCAGCCGACCGGCGCAGCAGGTCTGCGACGGAGCCGGTCGCGAGCTGCGATGGGGGCTGGGGACGGTGCGGCGAGGACGGCTGGGCCGCGACGGCAGTGGTGATGCCACGCAGGATCGCTGCGCCGTCGTAGGCGGTGCTGGCTGGTACGGCTGCCCCGGCACCGGCCGCCCGGAAGGCAGCGCCAGCACGTTCCTGGGCGAAGCCGGTCCCGAGCAACGACAGCACGTGTGCCGTGGTGCGAGGCCGGGCGCCTGCGGTCGGGTGCATCCAGGCAGGGGTCTTGCCGGCACCGACGTACCAGGCGTGGCACGAGGGCACTGGGGGGTGGTCGCGGCCGAGGACCGCGACGGTCGGGGACCGTAGGGTGGCGACATGGTCGACCACCGGGACGACCTCGATCCCCAGCGCCAGCAGCAAGGCGCGCACCCGAGAGCCGAGCGGCGAGCTTGCGGCGCCGAGGGCCTCGTCGTCGACCAGCACGGCTCGCGGCGCCCCGATCAGCTCGATGCGATCGACCTGGTCGGCCGGGTCCGGGGTCACGGGTGACCCGCCCGCTGCGGATCGGTGTCATCGCGTCGATCGCGCACCGCACCCCGCCTCGCGACTACGGCCCGTGGGAGCAGGTCGCATCGACCTTGACCGAGGGCTTGGTGGCGCTGGGTCACGACGTGACGCTGTTCGCCACCGCGGACTCGCTCACGGCGGGACAGTTGCATGCTGTGGCTCCGCGTGGCTACGAGGAGGACGACCGCGTTGACGCGAAGGTCTACGGCGGGTTGCACATCGCGGCCGCCTTCGAGCGGGCCGACGAGTTCGACGTCCTGTCCAACCACTTCGACTTCCTGCCGCTGACCTACAGCCGACTGGTGACCACGCCCGTCGTGACGACGATCCATGGCTTCTCGTCCGAGCAGATCGTGCCCGTCTACCGCGCCTACGACGACATCGCGCACTACGTCTCGATCAGCGACTCCGATCGGCATCCTGATCTCACCTACGACGCGACGATTCACCACGGCATCGAGCTCGACCGCTTCACCTTCCGACCGGAGCCGGGCAGCTACCTGCTGTTCTTCGGACGGATCCACCCGCACAAGGGCACCCACCTGGCCATCGAGCTTGCTCAGCGGGCCGGGCTGCCACTGGTCATCGCGGGGATCATCCAGGACCGCGACTACTTCCGGGACCTCGTGGAGCCGCACCTCGGGTCCGCCGGCATCACCTACGCCGGACCGGTCGGGCCAGCGGATCGTGACGCGCTGCTGGGGGGAGCGTTGGCGCTCGTGCACCTCATCAGCTTCGCCGAACCCTTCGGGCTGTCCGTGGTCGAGTCGCTCGCGACCGGTACGCCGGTGGTGGCGTGCGGCCTGGGCTCCATGCCCGAGCTCATCCGTCATGGGACCACCGGGTTCCTCGTCGACGATGTCGGGCAGGCGTTGGAGGCCCTCGCCGAGCTCGGCTCGTTGTCCCGCAGCGAGTGCCGCGCCGACGTCGAGGCGCGCTTCACCGCAGCGCGGATGGCGACGGACTACGCCGACGTGTTCGCCCGGGTCGCCGCGGGCGGACCGTCTGCCAGCAGCCGTTCCAGCAGCAGCGGGACGTCGACGAAGGCGAAGCGCACGGACGCGTCGCTCGCCCCGTAGGGCAGCAGCAACTGGTCGCCGTGCAGCAGCGCGCCACAGGAGTAGACGACGTTGGGGACGTAGCCGTTGCGCTGGTCCTCCCCGGGGATCAGGAGAGGCTCACGCAGCCCACCGATCACCCGGGTCGGATCGTCGAGGTCGAGCAGGAGGGCAGCGGTGGCGTATTCCCGCATGGGCCCGACGCCGTGAGTGAGGACGACCCATCCGGCCTCGGTCTCGATCGGCGAGCCGCAGTTGCCGGTCTGGATGAGCTCCCAGGGCTGGCTCGGAGCGTGCACGGTGGTCGGCTCGCCCCACAGCAGCCCGTCCGCCGAGGTGGCGATGCCACAGTTCTCCCGGTCCGATCGGGTCAGAGCGAGGTAGCGGCCGCCCACCTTGCGGGGGAACAAGGCCAGGCCTTTGTCCTTGGCGGCCGGGCCCGCGATCTGGGACATGCGGAAGCGGCGGAAGTCCACGGTCTCGATGACCTGCGGCTCGATCTGCGCACCGTCGAACGCTGTGTAGGTCGCCCGGTAGGTCACCGCACCGTCGTCCGCCACGAAGCGCACGAAGCGAGCATCCTCGATGCCGTGGCTCTCGATAGGCGCATGCGGCCAGAGCACTCGCTGGGCGATCGTGGACTGGGGTGAGAACTCGACCTCGTAGCTGCAGCTGGCAATGCGCCTGGCCAGCTCGGCCGTCTTGGCGCCGCCCTGTCGGGTCACGAGCTGGCCCGTGAGGGCCACGAGGGCGCTCTCCAGCTCCTCCTGCTCGAAGCGGGGGGACAGTCGACCCAACAGGTAGCGGGTGCTCTCGGTGTCGGCGCCCCCCTCGCTCAGCTTGGCCGCGAAGAGCTTGCGGTCGTAGGGGACGGGCCCGACCCAGCCGGTTTCGACGTGCGGCCCCGGATCGTCGATCTGCAGTGCATGGTCCGGGCCGACCACACCGGTGCGGAACTCCACGGACGAGATATGCCCCTCGCCCACCGCCCGCAGGCTCAGGATGAAGCGGCAGTGGCCGACGGGGAGGTTCGACTGGTCCGGGTGTGCAACGGCCGACGGGTTGAACAGCGCGGCGCCCTCAATGGCGAACTCGTTGGTGAACACCGCTCCGACGAGGAGCCTGCGCTCCTCGGACAAGCTGTCCACATCGGGGATGCGGTGGGCGATCTGCTCGTAGTGGGCGAGGAGCACACCCGACAGGTCGCGGTGCCGGCCCGCGTAGCGCTCATGGACCCGGCGCAGGGTTGCGGTAACGAGGTCGTCCGACAACCCGAGGATCCGGCCGAGGACACCGGTGGCGCGCGACTTGAGGTCAGCATTGAGCTCAAGACCGGGAACGAACAGGCGGGCCAGGACGCGACTGGTATCTGCGGTGAGGCTGAGGTCGGATCGGGTGACCAGGTCGACCATCAGACGGTCAGCTGACCGACGTCGGCCACGAGGCGCGCCTGTTGGAGCGTCGACATCAGCGCCAGGGTTGACTCCGCGCCCTGGTTCTCATTGCGGCCGTCGACCTCGAGGCCGTCGCAGCCGCCGCCGCTCGTGGCGTCGTAGAGGGGTGTGGCGGCGTCGTTCGCGCCGAGGAACCACGACGCAGCAAGGTCGATCGCGTCCTGCCAGCGGCGCTCGCCGGTCACGGCGAAGGCCCGCGCGCAGGCGTCCGCGAGCGCAGCGACCTCGATCGGCTGCTGGTCGAACCCGGGGGCGGTGTCAGCCGGTCCACGGCCACCGACCGGGACGACGGACAGGTGGCCCTCGACGGTCTGCAGGTCGACCAACCACGCCAGCAGCCGCAGCCCATCGGCCACGAGCGACGGGTTGTCGAGGGCTGCACCGGCCGCGAGCAGCACCTCGGGCAGGGCCGCATTGGCGTAGGTCAAGCGGGGCTCGGGCCAGATCCAGCCGTTGTCAATCGCCGGTCTGCCGAGCAGTCGAGCAGCGTCGGCGAGCAGGTCACGAGCGGCCTGGTGGTCCGGCAGCACGTCGAGGACGTCGGCTGCGCCGAGGGCGGCAAAAGCCATGGCTCGGGGCCAGGGGGAGCGGTGGCGGGCGCCGCGGTCGAAGGCAGCGATCGCGCGATCGCGCAGGCCCGGATCGTGGCGGCACGACACGGCTGCTCCCAACCCCCACAGCGCGCGACCCCAGCAGTCCTCGACCGAGGGTTCATCGGTCCAGCTGAGGTCGGCATCGCGCCGGTTGCGGAACTGCCCATCGGTGGCCTGCGCGGCCAGGATGAAGGACAGGTAGTGCTCGCCCAGCCCCGCCGGTGGCTCGGGTTCGCGGCAGACCACGACCAGGGCGCGCGCGACGTCGTCCACGCAGTAGCCGTGCTCCGGCCGTGGCGCGGTCAACAGCGCGTGCTCGTAGAGGCCACCCGCGTCGGTGAGGCGGACCAGGTGGCTGAACGATGGTGGGGGAAAGCTCACGACGCCGATGCCAGCTTGGCGGCGACGAGGCTCTCCGCGATCGCGCGGTAGCGGCCGGCCACTGCGCCCCAGAGCAGGTCGGGCGCCCTCTCCGCGGCGCACGCGGCCAGCCGATCGGCCAGCCCGGGCTCGGTGAGCACCCGGCGCAGGGCTGCCTCGATCGCGGCGGCGTCGCCTTGCGGGACCACCAGACCAGGCCCGTCGGCGAGCAGCTCCACGGCGTGCGGGAACCCGGTCGAGACGACGGGGCGGCCGGCGGCGACCGCCTCGATGAGGACTCCTGAGGTGACCTGCTCGCGAGAGTCATAGGGAAGCAGTACGACGTCGGCGCTCGCCACCAGCTGGGCGAGGTCGGCGACGCTGAGATAGCTGTCGTCCAGCTCGACGATGTCTTCCACCCGGTGCGTCGCGACCCGTTGCAGCAGGCTGTCCCGGTAGGCCTCGCCATGCCGTTCGAGGACCTTGGGGTGGGTCTTGCCGATGACGAGGTAGCGCGGCGCCAGGTCCCGCAACCCGGCCATGGCCTCGACAGCCCATTCGATGCCCTTGCCCGGTCCGATCAGGCCCCAGGTGAGGATGAGCGGTCGGTCGTCGGTGCGGACGGCCGGGTCGAGGGTGCCGGCGGCGGTGGAGTGGTCGACAGCACCGTGCGGGATGACGGTGACCTTGGCGGGGTTGGCTCCATAACCGTCCACCAGGCGGCTGCGCGCCGTCTCGGTCATCGTGACGACGACGTCGGCGGCAGCCAGGAGCCGCAACAGGATGTGGCGTTGGCGGGGGCTCGGGTTCAACAGGACGGTGTGGAACACGATGATCGTCGGCACGGTCAGGGCGGCCACGAGCTCCAGCACGTCGGAGCCGTCCGGTCCACCGAAGATGCCGTACTCGTGCTGGATGATCACGGCGTCGTGGCTGTTGAGCCGGCGTACGGCCTGCACGGCGCTGTCCGCGCACCCGTTCACCAGATGGGCGACGACCTCGGCGCCGGGGTGGGACGACGGCTGGTCCACGACCCTGACGACCCCTACCGAGGCGCGCGACAGGGCCAGCTGCTCGTGGAGGGCAGCGCTGAACGTCGCCAGGCCGCACTGAGTCGGCGGGTAGGTGCCCAACAGGCCGATGGAGCTGGTGCTGCCAACGGTGTGGACCTGACCGGGCCCCGGGTGCCGGACGAGTGGGGAGGGGCGCCAACGGACCGGCGAACTGGTGCGCGGGACCGGCATCGGGCTCCTTCCTCGTGGGCCGTGGTTCGACCGCGTGCCGCGTTGTCGCGACGTCGTGGGTGTCTCACGGAGTGCGCGTGCGCCCGAGACAGGCCCTTCCAGGTCGCTGCGGTGGACGCGAGCGGCGAGGGAGCACGAGGTCCGGATGGTTCCAGGCACGCTAGAGCCATCATTGTCTCACGGCAGGTCAAGGCTGCGGCCGTACGTGGTGAACGGCACATCACCTTGACGGATCCGCCCAGACCCCCGTCACTGTGAGAACGACGGAGGCGATACGTGGTGCAACAGGTGCAGGTCAGCGAGCTCCCCTCGGGTCAGCTCGCGGTCGTTGCCCTGCGCGGGGAGTTCGACCTCACGACGGCCGACGAGCTGCGGAGCGCACTGGCGGCCGTCTGCGGACGCATGGGTCGCACCACGGTGCTGGACCTCGCCAACCTCACCTTCATGGACAGCTCGGTCCTCGGTGTCGTGGTCGGTGCCCACAAGCTCGTCCGGGCCGCGGGTGGTCGGCTGATCGCGGTCAACGTCTCGGGGATGGCGTTGACGGCGATGACCCTGACGGGCTTGACGCAGACCATCGAGGTCTACGGCCCGGGCCGTAACGTCGACGCCGATCTCGCCGGGCGGTTGGCGGAGCTGGCCCACCCCGGCTGAGCCTCCACCGGCCCGCCGGACGGTCCGGCGCCACGGAGTGAGAGCGTCGTCCTGCCACCTACGACCCTGGAGGACCACGTGAGCAGTGCCGTCGTGCGGTACGACGTGTCCGAGCGCATCGCGACGCTGACGCTCGATCACCCCGGCCGCAAGAACGCCTTCACCCTCGACATGATCGATGAGTGGGCTGCCCTGCTGGTCCGGGCAGCGGCCGACCCCGACGTGCGCGTGGTGGTGCTGACCGGCGCGGGTGACGCCTTCTGCTCTGGGATCGACCTCTCGGTCCTGCAGGGCATCGAAGACACCCCCCTCGCCCGCAAGCGGATGCTCACGCACGGCGTCCACCAGGTGGCCCGCGCGGTCGAGGCACTCGACAAGCCACTCGTCTGTGCACTGAACGGTGTCGCCGTCGGCGCCGGGCTCGACATGGCGCTGATGTGCGACGTGCGCTTCATGGCCCGCTCGGCTCGGTTGTCGGAGGGCTACATCAAGGTGGGGCTGGTGCCCGGCGACGGCGGTGCCTGGCTGCTGCCCCGCCTCGTCGGGTCGGCCAAAGCGCTCGAGCTACTCCTGACCGGCGACTTCGTCGACGCCGACGAAGCGCTGCGGATCGGCATGGTCAACCGGGTGTACGACGACGCCGAGCTCGCCGAGCGCACCCGTGAGTTCGCGCTGCAGCTGGCGGCCATGTCACCGATCGCGGTGTCGTTCATCAAGCGCACGGTCCAGCAGTCGGCGAGCATCGACCTGCGGACCAGCCTGGATCTCATCTCGAGCCACATGGCCGTGGTGCAGTCCACGGAGGACTACCGCGAGGCGCAGCGGGCCTTCGCCGAGAAGCGCCCCGGCGACTTCCAGGGCCGCTGACAGGGCGCCGCTACCAGCGGGTTCAAGCGACTTCGGCGCAGTCGCGGCCGCGGCTCTTGGCGATGTTGAGCTTCTCGTCGGCGAGACGACGGGCCTGCTCGGGCACGTGACCGGCGAGCGGCGCAGTGCCGATCGAGACCGTGGTCCGGACTCGGCGGGCGGCCTCGAGCAGCCGCTCGACGATGCGATCGGTCTCCGCCCGATCCCGGGTGGTGATGAGGGCCGCGAACTCGTCGCCGCCGATCCGGTAGAGCCGATCCGTGCCGCGCAGCACGCTCTGCATCTCGGCCGCCAGTGCCTGCAGGAGGCGGTCCCCGGCCAGGTGACCAAAGCTGTCGTTGACCGCTTTGAACTCGTCGACGTCGATGCAGACCAGGGTGTCGAGTGGGCTGGCAGCGACGGTGCGGGAACGCAGGTCCGAGGCGAAGACGGCGGCGTTACCGAGGCCGGTGAGGTCGTCGAGCTCCGCCCGCCTCGACAGCTCTGCGACCATCTCCGCGACCCCGAGGGACGCCGCGGTCTGGGCCGCGAGCATCTCGATGGCCTCGAGCAGGCTGGGCACATGGGGCATCGGCTGGTCGCTGACGAGCATGAGCAGCGCGAACAGCTCGCCGCGCACCACCATCGGGTGCACCGACATCGCCTTGACCCTGGTGGCGAGCAGGAAGGCATAGCCGGCGGGGATGTCCTCGCCACCGGGGAAGTACGACGACATGCCGGCGCTGACCCAGGAGCGCACGATCTCGATCTCGGAGTCGCCCCAAGCACTGATCTGCTCGGTCAACGCGCCCCGGACGATGAGGGCGCCGGGTCGACCGTCCAAGTACGCAATGGCCGCCGACGGCATGCCGGACAGCTCGGTCGCCGCAGCGAGGGCCATGTCCGTGATCTCATCCGGCGTCCGCGCGGCCGTCATCGCAATGCTGATCTGGGTGAGGCGCTGGGCCAGCGAGGGCGTGGGTAGGCCGCCCACCTTCGCCAGCTGGGCCCCGAGCACGTCGGCGGCTTCCTCCAGGAGTGCGAGAGCGGTCTCGTCGAGGATCGCTCGGGACTCCACGTTGATCGCGCCGACGAGTCGGCCATCGCAGCGCAGGGGCACGCAGATCTCCGAGCGGATTCCCGGGATGGCGGCGATGAAAGTCGGGTCCGCGGCGACGTCTGGCAGGAAGACGCTGGCGTCCTCGGCCACGGCGCGGCCGATGACCCCGGTACCCGGCGGGAACCCGTCGACGACCTGGAAGTAGCCGCGGGCCGCCTGGCAGCGCAGCCGGTTGCCGATCAGCAGGTAGACGCTGGGCAGGTCGAAGCCCCCGGCGACGAGGTCGTCGGTCAGCCCGTGGCAGGCCTCGGCCATGGTCGTGGCGGTGCGGCACCGCTCCCACGACAGGCGCATCATGCGCGAAGCATCGACGGATGCTTCCTCGACGCGCATAGCCCGTCGTGACCATCTGCCGTTCCCGATCTGACCGGGTCACGTGGTCGAGGTCGATCTCGAAGATCTGAGCAGCAGTCTTGCCTGATGAGCAGGGAATCCGCCCGAAGTGGCGAAACACGCGAGCACCGCCCCTGCACCACTCGCTCACCCCCGGAGCCACGCATGCGCCGCATCGTCCGTACCACGCTCGTCGCCGGCCTGACCGGCGCTCTCGCCCTCAGCGCGGCATGGGCGGGGGTGGGCCTGGCACCGGTGCCGGTACCGACCGTCGCGGGCTCGCCGAGCGGCCTCTCCGCGCCGGCGCTGACGGCGCCCGGTCTGCCGGCTGGTGCGAGCCTGCGGACGCGCGCGGCGGCACTGACGCTGGGCAGCGGTCAGATGCTGGTCGGCGCGGCGAAGAACTCGATCGCGCCAGACCCGAAGGGCATGCAGACGAAGGGCTTCCCGACGGCGCGGTGGGAGACCGACACGGTGAAGTGCAAGCCGGTGGCGCCGGAGTACCTGCAGCGACTGCTCACCGACACCAAGGTCGAGGTCGACCACCTGGTGGCCGCCGGCTCGCCGTGGCCGGAGAACCCGGACTGCATCTACCAGGGCGGCTTCGGGCTCGGCCCGACCAACCCCATCAAGGCCTACGACACCGAGCTCGGGCTGTGGGTGCGGTCGGTCGCGCTGTCCGACGGCGACCAGACGCTCGTGCTGACCGTCATCGACGGTGAGGGCTGGCTCTGGGACTACGACCAGAAGTGCGATGACTGCGGGGCCAAGCAGATCTCCGAGGCACTGGCTGCCGACCCGGCGCTGGCCGCCAAGGGCATGAAGAAGGAGTCCTTCGTCCTGCACGCCACGCACTCGCACGCCGCGCCGGACTTCATCGGCGGTTGGGGCTTCGTGCCGGACTGGTACATGTCGCAGGTGACCGACACCATCAAGGCAACCGCCAAGGAGGCCGTCCTCGGGATGGTCCCCGCTGTGATCGAGGCCGGCGAGGAGGACGCTCGCCGCTACAACAGCGAGCACCGCGACACCTACCGGTCCGCCGAGGAGGCGCAGATCAGCTGGGTGCGCGCCATCAAGGTGCAGGAGCCGGCTGCCGCTCCGGCCCCGACGGCTGATGGCAAGGGCCGGGGCAAGCCGACGCCGACCCCGACGGCAACGACCGAGCCGACGAAGCCTGAGGTCATCGCGACCTTCGGCACCTTCGCGGCCCACCCGACGTCCAGGGGCACCAACGGCGGGGTGGCACACCCTGACTGGCCCGGCCTGTTCGAGAAGCAGCTCGAGAACCGCTTCGGCGGCATCGGCCTGCACTTCATGTCCGGCTTGGGCAACATCTCCGGATCCGGCGGCCCCACGATGGGCACCGGCCTGGCCAACCTGCTGCCACCGGTGGGCGACGGGCGGCTGGTGACTGACACCGACCTGCGGCTCGCGCAGACCACCTGGCGCCAGCCGACCACCAACGTGCCGCTCACGGCGCTCGGTGCTCCCGGCTTCTTCGACCGGCAGTTCGACCGGACGCCCGCCACCCTGACGACGGGCAAGAGCCCCGACACGGCGCCGTGCACGTCGGCCGCGCCGGTCTCCGTCGAGCTGCCGGTGACGGCCGCCAAGATCGGGTCCGACATCGTGCTGACCACCGGTCCGGGCGAGCTGTTCTCCAACGTCACCAACACCATCAAGGAGAAGAACGCCGGCAAGATCGTCCTCCCGATCGCGCAGGCCAACGACGCGCTCGGCTACATGCCGCAGTCCTTCGAGCTCAACCCGGTCGGTCAGCAGGGTCTGGGCTTCGTCGCCGGTGGTGCGGTCTTCGTCAACTACGAGGACAGCTACGCCGTCGACCGCTGCGTCGGCGACATGGCGCTGGAGACCACGCTCTCGCTCCTCGGCTCCCTGACGTGAGCTGGGGCACGACCCGTGTTGCCCTGGCCGGCGCTGTCTCGCTGGCCCTCGTCGCGGGGGCCACGCTGGCCCTGGCGAAGCCGGACGGACCCGCTGTTCCTGCCGTGCCGGAGCGCAGCATCAAGGCAGGTGTGGGTGTCGTCGACGCGACCTGGAACGTCGGCGCCGCGGCCGGTCAGTACTCCGCCGAGAACACCTCGCTCGCCGAGAACGTCGCCGGCGACGGTGACGTCGACCCGCACGTGTTCTCGCGGGCCAAGGAGAAGAGCTACGGCACGCACAGCCGGCTGACCATCCGCGCCATCGTCGTCGAGGGGCTGGACGGCAACCGGGTCGCCCTCATGAAGAGCGACAACTACCTCGCGCAGGACCTGCTGCTGCGCCGGACCGGTCAGCTGCTCGATGAAGGCACCAGTGGCATCGGCTACGCCGACATCCTGCACACCGCGACCCACAACCACTCCTCGCCGTACTACACGACGTCCTCACCGGGGGTGTTCGTCTTCCAGGATGCCTTCGATCAGCGGATGCTCGAGTACCAGGCCCGCGCGATGCGCGACGCCATCGAGGCGGCCGTGGCCGACCTGCGGCCGGCGAAGATGGCGGCCACGACGGTGCCGTTCAGTCTCGTCAAGGCCAACGTCGTCGGGCCGTCCGTTGCCGACGACGGCTCGCCGGCGGGCTACCCCCGCGAGTACGGCGACAACGGGCTGGTCGTCATGCGCTTTGACGAGCTCGAGACCGTCAAGCCGCCCAAGGACAAGGGCGAGGGCAAGGGACCGAAGAAGCCCGGCGCCACCACTGCCGGTGACCCGATCGCGGTCTGGATGAACTTCGGACAGCACCCCGAGAGCCTCAACGGCTACGGCCTCACGACGTCGGACTTCATCGGCCCGCTGGAGCGCTTCGTGGAGCGCGGCGTGGGTGCGCCGCTGGTGTTCAGCGAAGGAGACGTCGGCAGTGCCGAGGGTCCCTACGAGCGTGCCGACACGATCAACACCCCGACGCCAGACGGCACCCTGCGGGCCTACGCGCACGCCGGCTACGCCCAGATGGAGCGCGGCGCCCGGCTGATGGCTGATGCGGTGATCGCCGGCTTCGAGCAGGCGGCGACGCCGGCCGCGCAGGTCCCCTTCGCCAGCAGCTTCCCCGTCAAGCTGATCACCCGCTGGGTCCCGGGTCCGCTGAGCCACCCCTACCCGAGCGTGGGCAACTGCCGGAGCGAGCCGACCCTGTCGGGCAACCCCGGCGTCGGCGTCGCACCGGACTGCGAGCGGGTCGGGACCCCGCAGCAAGACAACCCGGTGGTGACCCAGGCCAAGCTGCACGGCGTACCGGTCCCCGACCACTACGCGGCCCCGGGCTACCCGGCCGTCGAGGAGAACACCCGCCTCAAGCTGCAGGCGATGCGGCTGGGCGAGGTGCTGCTCGCCTCCTGTGCCTGCGAGGCCCAGGTCGACCTCATCCTCAACCTGGAGAGCCGGGCCGACAACCTCGCCGGCAACATCAACGACGGCTACGACTGGGGCCAGTCCTGCAGCCCCAACGCTGGCGGCTACCGGTGTCTCCAGCCGGGACGCACGCTGCAGATCACGGCGGCTGAGTACGCCCGGATGCAGGCGCAGGTGCACAACGCCGCGGCCGGCTGGGACGCGCCGGAGAACGCTGCGACGGCTGAGACGGAGCCGGCCGACCCCGCCAAGATCCGCGGCAACTTCACCAAGGAGGAGCTCGCCCCCGGTCGCGGCTACGCACTGCCGGTCGGGATCGGCCACGCCGGTGACTACAACGGC